>NZ_PDKN01000007.1 GCF_004116335.1 Candidatus Marinarcus aquaticus | reverse complement strand
TGCTGGTGGCTATAGAGAAGTGGAAATACCCAGCTCCATTCCGAACCTGGAAGTCAAGCACTTCATCGCTGATAATACTGCACCTTTCAGGTGTGGAAACGTAAGCCGCTGCCAGCTTTGAGTATTTGTGCTAAAAAAGATTTGCATCTTTTTCAGGGACAAATTTTATTTACAGGCTTAGTTTTAGACATCATTCAGATGTTTAACCCTAGGCCTTTTTTTATACTCTTTTTTATATTCTCACCATTCCTCTTACTCTCTTTTATTTCGTCTTTTTATTCGCTTTATGATAATATTATGCGCAAATAGGAACTTGAATGAAATTGACGTATGAAGAGCTTGAAAAAAAAGTTGCACAGTTAGAACAAAAAGCATCTTTAGTAGATCATTTACAACTTGAAATCAGTAACAATAATCAATTTTTAGACATTCTTTTAAATACCATTCCTAATCCCGTTTTTTATAAAGATATACATGGTGTATATCAAAAAGCCAATGATGCATTCTCTGAAGTTATTTTAGGAATTAAAAAAGAACAGATTATTGGCAAATCTCTTTTTGAACTGCCTGAAGTTATTCCTTCTAATTTAGCCCAAAAATACTATGAAAAAGATAGAAAACTCTTTGACAATCCTGGAACTCAGATTTATGAATCAGAAGTGATGTGTGCAGATGGGAACAAACGTATATATTATTTTTATAAAGCAACGGTGCAAGGAGAAAACAGAGAACTTTTAGGGCTTATTGGTGTGATGCTCGACGTGACTCAATTAAAAGAAAATCAACGCATTTTAAATAAAAAAAATGAACTCTTAATACAACTATCATATAGTGATTCATTGACAGGAATTTATAATCGACGCAAGTTTGATGAAGTTTTCCCTGAAAAGATTAAAAGTTTTAATCGACAGAACAGCATCCTGAACTTTGTGTTGCTTGATGTGGACCATTTTAAACTATATAATGATACTTATGGACACTATAAAGGGGATAATATTTTACGTATTATTGCTGCAACCATTAAAAAACGATTGAGCCGAAAAGGGGACTATTTTTTTAGAATTGGAGGTGAAGAGTTTGGTATTTTCTTTGAATCCAATGATGAAAAAAAAGCCTTAAAGTTTATTCAAGTGATTAAGCACGATATTGAAGCGTTGGATATTGAACATAAAAAAAATACCATGCATAAAAAAGTGACGCTTTCATTTGGTTTAGTGAGTATTATAAACAGAGGACAAGAGTCAAAAAAAGTCTATGAAGAAGCTGATAGATTGCTGTATGAGGCAAAAGCTAATGGAAGAAACCAAATTGGTTTTAGTGTGTTATAAATAAAAAAAGGCCCATTAAAAAAACGGACCTTCTTGTGTGCAAATAGAGAATCTTAGAGTCGTGACTCGTATCTTCTAAGCATGTACAATCTTTTAAGCATTTTCTTCTTAGCATTGATTTTTTGTTTCTTTCGCTTTTCAGTCATTGGCTCAAAAAATCTTCTTGCTCGTGTTTCAGTAACGATAAGGTTTCTGTCACATTGCTTTTTAAATCGTCTGTACGCTTCGTCAAAAGATTCGCTATCTTTTACTTTAATGCCTGGCATATAAAGTTCACCTACTTTCTTTTTAAATTTGAAGGAACATTTTAATAAAAAATTGCTTAAACTAAGGTTATTTGAAGTTTAACTAAGTGAGAAATTTTATTTGTCCTTAACCAATACGTGATATAATTTCACATAATTAAAGGCAGAATATGAACTTAACGCATTTAGATGAACAAGACAGACCGAAAATGGTGGATGTATCAGGAAAAGGTGAGACAACACGAGTAGCGATTGCTTCGGGTAAAATTCAAATGAGTCAAGAGGCATTTGATGCAATCATTGCAAACAATACCAAAAAAGGACCCGTACTTCAAACAGCAGTGATTGCAGCGATTATGGGTGTGAAAAAGACGAGTGATTTGATCCCTATGTGTCACCCTTTACTTCTAAGTGGAATTCATTGTGATGTGGAAGAACTGCCAAATTTACCTGGGTTTAAACTCTATGTGACTGCAAAACTCAATGGTCAGACCGGGGTTGAAATGGAAGCACTCACAGGTGTTTCTGTTGGTCTTTTAACCATTTATGACATGGTCAAAGCCATTGATAAATCAATGGTGATTTCAGAAGTACAGTTGGAGTCTAAATCGGGTGGAAAAAGTGGAGATTATAAACGGTGATAGATTTAAATAAAGAGAAATTAGAGCTTACTTATCCATGCAGTTGGAAATATAAGCTTGTAACACTTTCAAAAGAGGATGCTTTACAAAGTGTGAAAGAGATTATTATAGAAAAAGAGTTTACTTTAGAAAGCTCAAATGTGAGTAAAAAAGGAAAATTCTCAAGCTTTAACTTAGAGTTGATTGTACACAATGAAGATGAACGTGTTTCCATTTATGAGCTGTTAAGACAACATAAGCTTGTAAAAATGGTTTTATAAGTATAAGTTTTGTAGAATAATCGTATGAATAGAAGAAATTTTTTACAACTTTTAACTTACGGAGCAGTCGCAGTTGGGGCTACTCCAAAATTGTTTGCAAAAGCTACAATGAGTGAAGATGCTTACTTCCCTGTAGATTCGTTGACAACTGCCTTACAGTTGAATAAAAAAGAAGACATCTACTTAGATGAACAATACAGAGCAAGCTTTTACAGTGTTGTAAAAAAACTCAATTTGGTTCAACGTCATGTGGGATTTGGAAACTATAATGTTCTTTCATTTGACCAAGCTATCAGCACCGCACGTTGGTCAAGTAAAATTGAATCATTTACAGATGAAGAACTTGCTTTTATGGAGTATATTTTTTACTATAACCCAAATGTACATGGCTTTTATGGAGAAAGAACCTGTCAATCTATAACAGAAGCCATCAGTAAAAAAGAGATCATTAAAATCCCTCATTCTGGACACTACTTATTTAAAGAGAGAAGTTTAGCAACGTATAACAGTATGGTAAAAGATATTGGTAACAGTATTATTTTAACCTCAGGTGTTCGAAGTGTGATGAAACAGATGAAACTCTTTTTAGATAAACTGGATCGTACAGACTTAAACTTAAGTAAAGCCTCAATCTCTTTGGCTCCTCCTGCGTACTCTTATCACTCAAACGGAGATTTTGATGTGGGGAAAAAAGGCTTCGGATACGATAACTTCACGGAGCGTTTTGCCTCAACAGAAGAGTTTAATAAAATGATTAAATTGACCTATGTTGATATTCGATATACAGTAAATAATAAGGATGGAGTACGGTATGAACCTTGGCATGTTACGGTTGTTTAAGGTCGTTCTCTTCTTTTTATTGCTTCAAAATCTGTATGCAGGTATCAACGGCATTGATTTTGATTTGATAAAAAAAGGTCAAGATGACAACAACACCTTATTAATTGTGGGTGGAATTCAAGGAGATGAGCCGGGTGGATTTATGGCTGCATCACTTATTACCACACACTATACGATTAAAAAAGGTTCAGTTTGGGTTGTGCCTAATTTAAACTTTTACTCTATCATTAAACGTTCGCGTGGTCCTTATGGGGATATGAATCGGAAGTTTGCAAAACTCTCCAGTAAAGACCCAGATTATGAATCAATTCAGCGAGTCAAAAAATACATCACCAATGAGAGCGTCAAACTGGTATTAAACCTTCATGATGGAAGTGGTTATTACAGAAAAAACTATATAGACAGACTGCACTCTCCTTATCGTTGGGGGCAAAGTTCAATTATTGACCAAACCAATTTAGATATACCTTATTATGGAAATCTACAAGAGATTTCTGAACGTGTTTGCGAACATGTCAATGATAACCTTCTTCGAGATGAAGACATATATCACGTGCATAACACACGAACACGTGAAGGCGATAAAGAGATGGAGAAAACACTCACTTATTTTGCCATTAATAAAGGGAAAGCCTCTTTTGGAAATGAAGCGAGTAAGCAACTTCCTGTGGTTGAGCGAGCGTATTATCATATCTTAGCCCTAGAAGAGTATATGAGAGTCATGGGCATAGAGTTTGAACGTAACTTTGAACTTTCTCCTACAGGTATCAGTGAAGCGTTGTATAATGATATTTATATCTCTTTTTACAACGATAAAATTAAACTGCCTTTAAGTGAAGTGCGACCACACTTAAACTACTTTCCAGTAAAAAAAGATGGTACATTAAAGTTCACACCAAGTAATCCTTTGATGACGGTTTTAAAAACAGGAAATGACTATTCAATTCATTATGGAAATGTGCGATTAGCAAAACTCTCACCTGATTATTTGGATATTGATGAACAAGAGGATGAAATCATGTTTAAAATTGATGATAAAGAGGTCAATGTTAAATTTGGTGAAATCGTAACCGCGCATGAAGATATCTTTGTCTATGGGAAAGATGGGTATCGAGTTAACGTGATTGGATATACCAATAAAAATAAAAAGAATGAAGCCGATATTAAAATTCATAAACGTGAAATTCCAAAATACTTCTCTGTAGATAAAAAAGGGGAGTTATATCGAGTGGAGTTTTATAAAAAAAATAAATTCGCTGGGATGATTTTAGTGCGATTCCAAGAGAATGACTTCGCGATTGCCAGCAATGACGCGAGTGATACTACATCCAATGAGATGTAGCATCAATCAATAATTAGCTCTTTTTTGATTTTCTCTTGATTGAGTTTATGTACGGCATTTTTATATAACTCTTGCACACGCTCTTTATCAGTGTGAATCTCTTTTGCAATTTCACTTACATCTTTCGCATCCTCCATTGCCACAAATACTTTAAACTCTTTTTTTGTAAATTTTCGTTTGAGAACCTCTTTGAGTTCCTCTTCGTCTTTAAGAGTGCCTACGAGTTTTTCTATATTAAATAGAAGTGATTGTTTAAATTCCACATGAATCCTTTTTTATTTAAACCAATGTTTGAGTTTTTCTATATCATCGTGACTGGTCATATCAAGATGAATAGGTGAAATAGAGACATAGTTTGCTTTAATGCTTTCAAAATCACACATTAAATCATCACTTTGTTTCCATACCAAAGGGTGCAGTCCTATCCAGTAGTACTCTTCTCCTCGAGGGTTGACATGACGGTGAGTATCGTTTCCATACTCTCTGTATCCCACTTTAGATATTTTTATTCCTTTGCACTCATCAACATCAATGGGTGGAATATTAATATTTAAAAACTTTCGTTCATCTAAAGGGAACTCTTTTGTGAAGATTTTTTTCACCACTTGTTGAATACTCTTCTTAGCCAAAGCAAAATCCCAACCATTTTTAATCTCATGGCATTTATCTTTGCACACTTGCGAAATAGCAATGGCAGGTACGCCTTGAAGCACTGCTTCCATAGCGGCACTGGCTGTTCCACTGTAGGTGATGTCTTCACCCATATTTGCACCAATATTAATGCCACTGACCACTAAATCGGGTTTATTCCCATCTTTAAAGAGGGTATTGAGTGAAATAAAGACACAATCGGTGGGTGTGCCATCATCAACTTTATAAAAGTCATCATCCACATTTAAAAGGCGCAAGGGTTTTGTTAGGGTTAAAGAGTGTCCGCAAGCAGATTTCTCTGTTGCTGGAGCTACTACGGTGATTTTAGCCAAAGGGGAGAGTGCATCAATAAGTGCTTTTAAACCTACTGCTTCATAACCATCATCATTGGTGATTAAGATGTGCTTCATATGACGTAGACTCCTTCAATGTTTTTAAGTAACTCTTCGACTTTAGAGGTAACCTTAAAGCCTGTCTCCATCTCTATATCACCCAGCTTTGATTTGACGGTCATAAAGAGTTGGCGCTTACCTTGGTTGTGTGCAATGATTTCAAAAAGATCATACATGATTTTATCATCTTTTGTGTAGTTTACGGCAATGTTTAATGCAGGCTCTTCTTTTTGCACTTTTTTAGTTTTGAGTTTCTCTTTTTTAGCCTCTTTGATGGTTTCAATTTTTCTTAAACTGATGCGCGTAAATTGGTCATCTTTACTGATGCGCACTTTAAAGGCAATGGGTTCATCTAAATCAAAATCATCACGGAGTTCTTTGAGTTTGTCTTCAAACATCATCAACTCAATATTGCCATGTAAGTCCATGATGTTCACAATGGCAAATTTGTTCCCTTTTTTAGAGATACGCTCCGTGATGGTCTCTATTTTTCCAATGAAAAGTGCTTCACTTCCATCATCAAGCTCTTCAAGTTGTGAACTTAAAGTATAGTTGATATTATCAAGTTGGTCTCGGTACTCATCCAATGGATGACCGGATACATAGAATCCCAAAGAGGCTTTCTCTAATTCGAGCAACTCTTTTGAGGGGAATTCGTCCATGTGCTCTAAGGTGATATCCACTTTTGTAAGCTCATCGCTTTCACCAAAGAGTGATCCTGTCGCCATTTTTCTTGCTTGTGCTGCTTTTCCTACGGTTTCACCGATGAGTTCAATTTGTTCCAATAACGCACGTCTGGAGTAACCAAATGAGTCAAATGCGCCTGATTTGGTTAAAGCTTCAATGACGCGTTTATTGACCTTACTTCCATCAATACGAGAGATAAAATCACTCATATCTGTAAATACGCCACCTTCATTACGAGCTGCAAGAATGGATTTAATCGCAACATCACCCACACCTTTAATGGCACCCATACCAAACATAACAACCTCTTCGCCATCAATTTTAGTAGCAGAAAACACCAAGTCAGATTTATTGATATCAGGTGGGAACAAGTCAAGTCCCAATCGTTTTACTTCATCGATGTATTTAACAACCTTATCGGTGTTGTCTTTCTCCAAAGTCAACAAGGCCGCCATGAACTCTGACGGATAATATTTTTTTAAATACGAAGTGTAGAACGTAACTAAGGCATATGCTGCAGAGTGCGATTTATTAAACCCGTACCCAGCAAACTTTACAATCAAGTCAAACAGCTCTTCACAATGCGCTCGTTGATACCCTTTTTTAACTCCACCATCTGCAAATTCGCCTTTAAGACGGTCCATCTCCTCTTTAATCTTTTTACCCATTGCTCGTCGAACCAAGTCCGCACCACCCAGACTAAATCCACCAATGGTTTGAACAATTTGCATAACTTGCTCTTGGTAAACAATAACCCCATAGGTTGGCTCTAGAATGGGTCGTAATGGCTCATCGAACTCATCATAGAAGTAGTTGATCTCTTTTCGTCCGTGCTTTCTGTCAATAAAGTCATCAAGCATCCCTGACTCCATTGGTCCTGGTCGATACAGAGCCAAGACCGCAATGATGTCTTCAAAGTTTGATGGTTTCAAACGTTTGTTCAAATCTTGCATACCGTCAGACTCTATTTGGAACAGACCAATCGTATGCCCTGTTTGGATGAGTTCATAAACCCCTTTATCATTCACATCGGTTTTAATAAAGTCAATCCGTTTTCCGTGTCGCTTTTCAATCAGTTTATTGGCTTCTTCAATAACGGTAAGGGTTTTTAAACCCAAGAAGTCGAATTTAATAAGGTCAACGTCTTCAACATACTTTCCGTTGTATTGAGTTGCAAGGGTTTCCATTCCTGAGGGTTTAAACAAAGGTGTTTTATTCCAAAGAGGTTCATTGGAAATAACGACACCTGCTGCGTGTGTCCCTGCATTTCTGTTCAGACCTTCAAGTGCAAGCGCGAACTCCCATACTCTTTTTGCTTGTGGGTCTGAATCACACAGTTCTTTGATTTTGGGCTCTTTTTCATAAGAACTGGCTAAGTTAATCCCCAACTCATCAGGTATGAGTTTTGCCATCGCATCGGCTTTGGCGTATGGCATGTCAAGAACTCTTGCAACGTCTCGTATCACCCCTTTAGCAAGCAGTTTACCAAAGGTGATGATTTGTGCCACGTTGGCTCGACCATACTGTTTCACTACATAATCAATGATTTCACCCCGTCTGCTTTGGCAGAAGTCCATATCGATATCGGGCATACTTACCCGCTCTGGATTCAAGAACCGCTCAAACAGAAGTCCATATGGCATGGGGTCAATATCGGTAATAAACAGGCTATAAGCAACCAAACTACCTGCGGCTGAACCCCGTCCCGGACCCACAGGAATTCCCATCTGTTTTGCCACAATAACGAAATCCCAAACGATGAGCATGTAGCCTGGGAATTTCATGTTATTAATAATATCTATCTCAACTTGCAGACGATCTTTATACTCTTGATGTTTCTCTTGGGGTACAATTTTCAAACGCTCTTCAAGCCCTTTCCAACACTCATGGATAAACAGAACTTTATCGTTTTCAAGTGAATACTCCAACTCTGGTTCAGGTAGGGTTAAACCTTGTTCGGCTGATTTTTCTCGTGTAAATTTAAAGTTCGGTGGAGTAGGGTTCCCCAGTTTAATCTCTAAGTTACACTTTTGTGCTATCTCTTGCGTGTTTTCAATGGCTTGAGGAATATCGGCATAGAGTTTAGCAATCTGTTCAGGAGATTTAAGATAAAACTCATGCACCGAGTGTCGTAAACGATTGGGGTCATCGTAGAGTTTATTCATGGCAATACACATAAAGGCTTCATGCGCATCGGCATCTTTTTGTTTTAAGTAGTGGGTGTCATTGGTTGCAACCACTTTAATGCCTGTTTCATGTGAGATTTTCAGAATCAAATCATCGATAAAATATTGGTCTGCAATTCCGTGACGCATGATCTCTAAGTAGAAATCATCGCCAAAAATCTCTTTGTACTCCAATGCAATCTCTTTGGCTTTATCGTACCCTTTGGCACCAAACTTGACGTTTCGTTCACTGTTGGTGTTCAGATGCCAGTTTACTTCGCCTTGCAAACAAGCTGCAGAACAGACCAGACCTTCTGAGTTCTCTCTTAAAAGCTTTTTATTAATTCGTGGATAGTAGTAAAAACCGTGCATATAAGCTTGGCTTGAAAGGAACATCAGGTTTTTATACCCTACTTCATTTTTAGCATATAAGCATAAGTGAAACCGTTGTTTGGTGGTTTTATCATCAATTTCATCAGAATTATGGATATAAGCCTCCATTCCAATGATAGGTTTGATGCCTTCTGCTCTCATGGTGTTGTAAAAATCAATGGTTCCAAACATGTTTCCATGGTCGGTCATGGCAACGCTTTCCATGCCCAACTCTTTAACCCGTTTGGCTAAAAGTTTAATTTTATTAGCACCATCAAGCAGTGAATATTCCGTATGTAAATGTAAGTGTGTAAATTGCGGTGTCGTTGACATAATATATTCTTTTTTTTGAAGATATTATATCAAGATAAAGTAAGGGTGAAATTAAGTGTGAGGGTTATATTTTTTGTGTTAAATAGTCATAATCATTGGCTAAAAACTCCACCACAAAATCACACAAATCTTTATACAGTGGGGTATTGCACATGCTTTTAATACCTATAAAATAGGGCACCGCCCATTTAAGCAGGTGTTGCGCTAAAAACTCTTTTTGTACGCGTTTTTCATCTTTAGAAATGAGGTTTTGCATAAAAGCAAATTCAATAGAGATATGATCCGGTGTTTGCAAGTGAGATGCACTTAAATTCAGTTCATAGTCGTGATTAAAATAAAATTGCATCACCGGGTTTTGAAGTCCAACAAGAATCTCATCTTTAGCATCAATAACGGACGTCTCTATGGGTTTGGCATTCATTAAAAAAACCGTACTGTAATCCACATTGAGTTCATCTTCTATTTTATTCATTGAAGTGTGTGTAAACCACTCTAAAGAGTTTACTCCTATCATTTCGAGCATCTCTTTATTGTGGTGTAACTCTTTTAAAAATTTCTCATCGAGTTCATCTGAAAAAATCCGAGATAAAAATGCATAGATGTAAATTCGGTGTTGGTTGTCCATTGTGTTCCTTAGTTGACTAACATCCCTTCAACAAGTTGATTGTAAGTCTCTTCTCCATTGAGTTTTTTCACAATTTCAAGTGAAAAAGTTAAGGCCGTGCCGGGTCCTCGTGAAGTGATGACATCTTTGTCTATGACGACAGATTGTGTTGGGTCATATCCTGTTTGAGTAATTTGTTTTTCAAAACTTGGATAACACGTATAATTCTCATTTAATACTCCCGCCGTATCTAACGCATAAGGGGCTGCACAAATAGCACCGATGAGTTTATTGTTCTTTTTAAATTCTTTTAAAAAGGCTTGTACGGTAGAGTGTTCACTTAATGCTTGTGTACCTGCTGCACCACCTGGAAGCACAATCATATCAAAACTTTTGGTTTGAAGCGCATCAATAAAAGTATCTGCTTTAACGGTGATACCATTGGCACCCAATACTTCCAATGTTGACTCAATGGAGCAGACAATCACTTCATTTCCTGCACGTCGATTAACATCAATGATGGTAACGGCCTCAATCTCTTCAAACCCATTGGCCAAGGGTATAAGCAGTTTTGCCATGTTGACTCCTTAAAAATATGATGAATTATTGTAGCGTAAGTTGGGTATAAAACCAAAGGGACAAAGGGTCCCTTTGGATTATAAACACCCTTTAAAGAATGATTTTTTTGGTGGGGGTGGTGCCTCAAAGTCTTCAACCTTGATGGTATTGCCTTCAATTTCTCCAATGAGCGTCACCTCATTTTTATTGATGGCTTTTTCCAATATTTCACCCAGTTCAATTCCTTCAGAGAACTCAACAAGATAGTATTTCCCTTCACTGTGTACGTTTAAAACAAAAGTGGCATTGACATTGGTGTTGAACTCTTTTTGATCTTTATAACACCCTTCATAACCACAAAAAATGGTCTCCATTCGACAATCTGCAAACAATCCACGATCTGCACACCATTTTGTCGTTAGAAATCCCTCTTTCTCTTGGGCTGCTTGAGCCAAAGAGAGAGTAAGTAATACGCCTGCAAGAAGCAGTAAGGTTTTTTTCATAAACATCTTATTGTACCTCCACTTTCAGAGTTTTTAAATAGGCCACAATGTCGGTTACTTCTTGTTCACTTAAATGAGCAAATGATGGCATTGCTGAGGTTTTCCCACCTTGTCCATCATCATAATACCACGCAAAATTAGGGTGAGAGTTTCTGTTATACCCTGGTACGATGACCGCATTTGGGTCTGTGATTGACTCAATCAAATAAGGCGTTGTAGAGTACCCTCCAATATTGCTTAAGTTTGGTGCCATAAAAGGGGATGCTGCTTCATTGGTTTGTGCATAGTTGTGGCAAGAAGCACAGTTTGCTTGAAGCAGTGCTTTTCCATTGTCTAAATTGGCATTGGTTAATGGTTGGTCAAACTCCTCTTTGAGTAAATCTCTTCCTTTTATACCTTCAAACTCAGCAATAATCCAAGTGGAGAGTGTTTTCAGACCATCTCGACCCATTTTTGCTCCATCCCAAACGGCAAATGCAACGGGGAAAGGGTCGTTATAAAACTTCACATACTCATCATTCAAGCTTCGTACTACTACTCCTTCCCACTCATTTTGACCAAACCAACTGTCGTTGTACTGCATTTGAGCATTGAATTTTGTGCTGTGGTCTTTGATTTCTGTCATTGAACCAAACCCTTCAGCCACAAACGCTTTTTGATAATCTCGTACGGCTAACTGCTCCACATCGATATCGAATTTCTCTAAATCATGGTTGATTTCAGAGTTAAACGCATGTGCATTGCTTCTGTTGACTTGTTTTTCAACATCGCCATTTCCATTGGGTTCAAAAAGTTTTTGCACCGCTTTTTGTAAGTAAACCACAACGGGACGGTCTTTACTTCCCATTCCAATGTATGGCAGTTTTTTAGGGTCATCATAGTGTGCAGCGAATTGCACTGCAAATCCATCTGGAAATTCGGTGTTTTTAATGGCATTGCCTGATTGAATTGATTTGCTCTCATCACTCCATCGAAGTTTAAACGCAATATGTTTCCCATCGGTGATGGCTTTGACATAAATCTCTTTTGCCATGTTGCCTTTGTTTAGCGCATTGGCTTTTTTGTCATTGAGTTTAATCGTGGTTTGAGGGTAGAGTGTTACAAGTGTTTCATCTGCACCTCTCCAATCACCTGAACTCACATCCACATTGCTGATATCGTCGCTTACTTTATGAACTGTGATTACCGGACTGTTTGCAAAGGCACTTAAAGCCATTGCACTGCTTAATAAAACGGTGTTAAGTAACTTTTTCATTTTAGTGCCCTGCCTTAAAGTGAGATATTTTATGCGTGTTTTTCCCTTTGAGATATCGCGTATCAATTGGAGCAAGCTTGTTTTTCTCTAACGATTTATAGTAGCCATTATCCAATCGGAACATCTCAGAGTGTTGATACGCAATAAGCAGATCCATCAGTTCTGATTTTCCTGTCTCTTTTCGTTTTTGCATCTCACTTTTAAGTGTTTTAATTGCACCATGTACCTCTTGTCCAAAGAGTTTCTCTAACTCTTCAGTAGGAATTCGGTTACTTCCCTCAATCACATTTCCATTGGCATCAAACTTTGGTGGCGCCTCTGTTGGTGGAACATAATAGATATTGGGTCCTGTTCCCTTATGCGCATTCAATGGAAGTGCCACTTTATACTTGTGTACGAGTTGGTGTACTTGACTCTGCTCATCATCCAAAAAGCCTACAAATCGAATACGCCCCACACACTGTTGTGCACATGCTGGTGGTAACCCTTGTTCAATTCTAGGAAAACATAAAATACACTTTTCACTTTTAGAAATTTTAGGGTTGAAGTATATTTTTTTATAAGGACACCCTGCAATACAGTATCGGTACCCTTGACATCGGTCTAAGTCCACTAAAACTACCCCATCTTGGTCTCGTTTAAAAATTGCATCTCTAGGACATGAGCTTAAACACCCTGGGTTGGTACAGTGGTTACAAATTCTAGGAATATAGAAGAAGTAGTTGTCGTTTGGAAAGTCTCCATCTCCTTGGTCTTCATCCCAGTTTGGTCCCCATGTTGGCTCAATATTAGGTACAAGTTGCTCTCCTGCACCTACTGCTTCAAAGTTATAATCCCAAGGCACTCCATAATCAGCTTCAATGTTCGGAATAATACCTTCTTGAATATCTCCAGCAGCATCAAAACCACCCCCTAAATCCATCCAGTTTTTAGGGTACCCTGTCCCTGGATAGGTCTCTACGTTGTTCCAATACATATACTCTCGACCGTTTCGGTTCGTCCATTGCGTTTTACAAGCAACTGTACATGTTTGGCAACCAATACATTTGTTTAAATCCATTACCATGGCTAATTGTCTTTGTGACATCTTTACAGCTCCTCCTTACTTACGCATTTGCTTTTTCAACGTTAACGGCACCATCATACGCATACTGGTTTCCGTCCCAAAGTCCACCAAAGTTTAGGTGTCCCCATCCATGTGTCATTTCTAAAAGGTTCAATGCCGTTGGTACACACTCATTGTGCCCTTTCATATCTCGGTATTGGTATGGTTCCCAACCGTGTTCCATGACCATTGAATCCATTGGTGCAGAAGAGGTTACTTTTGCCATTGCAAAGAACTCTCCCAGTTGGTTATAGACTCGGATTTCATCTCCATCTTTAATCCCTTTAATCTCTGCCACTTTCTTGTTGATTCCCACATAAGGCTTTCCTCTTTGAAGTCGTTGAAGGGTTCGTGAGGTTTTATAGTTTGAGTGAATTGACCATCTGGCATGTGGTGTCATCAAAGTAAATGGATACTCTTTTGAATCGGGTCGAATCCCTTTAAGTCCTGTGTTGGTTTGTGCTCCTAGTCGTAAGAACATTGGTGCATCCACATAGAACTGTTGTCTTCCTGAAACGGTTTCTAATCGCTCAAATTTATAGAGGTGATGTTCCATGGTGTTGTACGGTTTGTCTGAATAAAGCGTTGAAGATTTCCCACCTTTTTCATTGATTTGTAAGAAACCACCTTGTTTGTACATCTTCTCAATCGTATGCGGTTGATACTGGTCACACTTTTCAAGTGCCGCTTGTACAGCTTGCTTATCTGTTCCTAAGTAAGGCTCCATGTTTCCTTCACTCTCTTCATCGGTGTTGGTAAACTCTTTATGGAAAATCGTTAAGTCATGGAAACTATCACGTGCATATCGTTTATCATCAGCTACTTTTGCTTTGTCAATATTCTCAGGTTTATTGGCAATTTCTTCAAGTTTTTTAGCAATGAGTGTAAACATTGACCACTCATCCATCGCTTCACCCACAGGCTTTAAATTTGCCACAGGTTGAGCTAAGTTGGTGTATCGGTGATACCCTGGACTGGTTCTTAAATCCCACACCTCATAGTGTGATTTTGCAGGAAGTACAATATCTGCCCACACCGCAGCTTCACTCATTTTAAAATCAACCACGGTAACGTGTTTCATTTTCTTTAAGAACGCTTCTCGGTATTTGCTTCCTTTGTTTCTTCTAAATCGTGAATCGGCAATTAAAATAGCCACTTCAGGCGACCAGTGTCGGTGACCTGTTCCTGTTTCACCTTTGCTCATATCTCCATCATCGAGCATCTCTTTAACAATTTGAAGGTACTCTTTTTTATCAATTCCACTGCTGTTTCCGTTTGATTGGTGCGCTTTTTTGATGTCTTCATCACTGAAGTATTCATCCACTGTTTCAAGCCCATTGCCCATCACAAACTCGCCAACAAATCCTGAACCAAATCTTGGAGAGTATTTCCCCGCAAACCCTGAAAGTTCACCCAAACCACTTAAGTTCCATTCCCCTTCAGTGTTTAAACCTCCGTATGGTCCCATTCGTCCTGTTAATCCACAAATTGATGAGATGTTCCAAACAGATAAAAGCCCGTTGAAGTATTTATTCAAACTAAAACCTGCAGTGATTTCTACTACTTTAGGCAGGGCAATATCTTTTGCCAATTGCACAATCACATCCGGTGAAATGTTGACAAAACACTCTTTGGCACAATACTCTGGCGTAAAAGTTTCGGCATTTTTCTTCAGCATCTCAAATGCAGTGGTTACACGTCGTTTTTGTCCGTGTACTTCAATCTCCCACTCCCCTTCAAGTTCTGGTTCAATATCAAAATCATCCAATCGAAGTGTTTTATGTTCGCTTCCTTCACATCCAGGCATTAAAGCAATTTGTCCTGTTTTTTTATTCATACAGTAAAATTGTTCTTCGGCTGTATGATCCACTTTCCCTTTGGACATAAATTCATGTTCATCATGCCCTTTGATATCTGAGAGTCGCAGCAGTTTTTTACTCTCCACATCAACCAAGAATGGAAGATCCGTATAGACTTTTAAAAATTCTGGTTTATAAAGCTTTTCGTTTAATATGACATTGATTACCCCCATAGCAAGGATATTGTCTGTGCCGGGTTTAATAGGTAACCAAAGGTCCGCACTTTTGGCACTGGCATTAAACTCTGGCGTTATGACAATCACTTTAGCTCCGTTGTATTTTCCTTCCCATACAAAGTGGGCATCTGGAATTCTTGAAACTGAAGGGTTTGCGCCCCAAAATACTGCGGTGTCTACTTGATAAAGAAAATCATACGTACACCCCACATTTCCTTCCCCATAAGCAACAGCTGCACCAGAAAACATATCTCCTAAGTATGAAGCAGGGTAGATTCTGCTTGCTCCCAATTGAGTACAAAATCGAAGAGGTGCCCCTCGTCGACCTTCTGTTAAAAGACCCGTTCCTGCTTGAACCAGAAGTTTATCTGGCCCTTTTTCTTCATCGGTCATGGTGTCCCAAATTTTTTGCGCCACTTTTGTTGCAGCTTCATCCCAAGAAAGACGTTTCCATGTCCCTTTTCCTCTTTGTCCTACTCTCTCCATAGGGTATAAAATTCTGTCTTTTTCATACATGATTTGTGAGTGTTGAACCCCTTTATTACATCCACGTGGATTAAAATCAGGAATTTTTGCATTCACACTTGGGTATCGTGCACTTTGATTTTCTCGTGTGACCACTCCATTATGACTCCATACTTCCCATGCACAGTTACCTTGACAGTTGACACAGTGGTAAGCAAATCCATGCTCCTCTTTTTTCCCATAAGTAAATCCAAACTCATTTCGATACATGTTTTCTGTATAGGAGCTGTTTGGATAGTTGTCTTTTCCATTTTCTATGGTCATTGGTTCTGTTTTTGCAAACAAAAAGCTTTGACCTGCAATCATTGCTGCAGTAGCTCCTGAAATTTTAAGGAAATCTCTTCTTTTCTCTCCGCTTTCGTGCAGAATCTCTTCTTTATTGATTGGTTGCGTCATCTGCTCTTCTCCTTATCTGTTAATTGGTAGGTTCATATCATTTCCCCACTCATCCCAACTGCCGGTATAAACTTTTACATCTTTATACCCCAACATTCGAAGTGCTACAATGACTTCAGTACTTCGTCCAGCACCTACATGACAATATGCATAAATGGTTTGGTCTTTTTTAATGCCATATCGGTCAAATGTTTTTTGTAGAGTTTCAAGGTCCCTAAAAGAGAGTTTATTATCAAAATCAGTGATGTTGTTCCACTCTAAAAAAGTAGCTCCTGGAACATGCCCACCTCGTGCAACGTTGTCCATTTTTCTTTCACCAATAATCTCTGCCATACCTCGTGTATCGATGATTCGATATTTTGATTTTTTACCATTTTCAACCAAATCAAGACTGGCTTTGAGCACATCCTCTTTTGAAGCAATTAAGTCCCAATCGATTTTTTTCGTATCAATTGTATAAGTTACAGGAGTGATTTCGTGCTCTTTCCCTTTTTGAATGTAGGTTTTTTTACTGACGATTTTCATCTGCTTTTTAAGTTCATTGGCTTGTTTTTTATACTTCGCTTCTGATGATTTTTTACCTGCTTCTTTGGCCTCTTTGGCTGCTTTTTTAGCATCTCTTTGCTCATCTTTGAGTTGGTCATATTTAATCTGATTTGGGTCGATGGCTTTTATGGCATCCATTCCTCCATTTAAGATTTTTACTTTATCGTGACCAAAACTTTTAAAGAATGCCCAAACACCCGTTGCATTTGGTCCTCGAAAGTTATCGTAAGCAATTACTAACGTGTCATTGCTGATACCTTTAGAACCGATATACTCTTCGGCTTCTTTAGGACACATAAACAGAGGTGCACAATGCATATGACCCGTGATATCGGCATGGTGAAGATGGTGAGCATACATCTCAACAGAACCTTCAATATGTCCAATAGATTCATACGTATCGTGTGAATCCCCACTGACAAAGACAATATTTTTTTTGCCTAACAACTTAACGGCTTCTTGTGCACTTATTAAGTGCGCTTTCATACTTTTTGTATACCCTTTTGGCCCGTATACGTCATTGGCCAATAAACAGGCTGAAGTCGTTAACAGTAAAAAAAACAGTATTTGAAGTGTTTTTTTCATTGTTTCTCCTAGATTTATTTGAATTTATATCATTCTTGGGATGGAACTAATATAAGCAATTATTATATCTTGGTAGTGTAAAAATAGTGTAAAATTTTTATAAAAACTCCCAACTTTAGGGCTTCTTATAATATATATAAGAAAAAATTATAAAAATAAATTTATACAAGTTTAATTTTTTTCTGCTAACATTTTTGGAAATTTTATGAGGAATACAGATGCAAGAAGCAACGTGGCTTGAAGAGTTAGAGAATAAAGCTTTGGATATAAAAAGAGTGAAGGCAATTTTTGAAGAGGCAAAGGGCAATGCCAAAGTGGAATCGATGATTGCTATGAATCTCTCTTTACGAACTTCAGTGTATGATCCCATGAAAGAGAAAAGTGAAGAGATGAGTTATCTTCTTGAACAATTGGCACACTCTCAATCCATGGAGGCTCGTTGGGCAGTTGCAAAAAACCCTCACACCAGTGTGGAAGTATTGACGTTGTTATCAAAAGATAAAGTGAATTTGGTGCGAGCATTGGTTGCGTGCAATCCTCACACACCCACAGAGATTTTGGACAATTTTTTTAGTGATGAAAAGATTGTTAGAGATGGACTTTCTGGTAACCCTAATACTTCAGAAAAACTTTTAGATACACTCTCAGATGACAGTGATAAAATGGTAAGATTAAGAGTAGCAGAAAATCCTTCAACCTCTAAAGCAACTTTAGAGAAATTGACTCAAGACAGTGTGGTCGATGTTCAAAAAGCCGCACTCAAAAATAGGTGAGACAATGAAAAGAAAAAATCAAGAAGTAAACAAGTATCAATACCTTATTAATCAGCTTTTAACGCTCTTTTTTTCAGGGGTTTATATCACTTCCCAAGAGATGATAGATTTAGCAGCGAATTTGGGCATAGAATTGCCCAGTAAAAGCAGAGAACTCATATTAAAAAATCTCTTTTTAGAAGCAGAGCAAAGGGGTCAGTTAGAATCGCTTTTGGATGGTTTGATTATGTTGTTGCAAGAGAGAATTCAACAATACAATGCACTTAACAGAGACTATGCAGGCATTCAAGAGATTGCTTCTGTGTGGATACACAAAGCCAATACCATGATTCGACTGTTACATCAACAAAAAAGAGCCAACCCTTATGAATAGAACAGAGATTAAAGAGATACTCTCTACGGTCATTTATCCACGTTTAAACAAAAGTATCACGGAGCTTCAACTCATTGACTCTATTAAAGAGCATCAAGAGAGTTTAGAGATTGTTCTGTCTATTTTAGATGACGAAATGTTTGCTTTAGTGAGTGAACAAATTGAGAACACAGTTTTAACAAAAAAGTATGCACAATTGGATATTAAAAAGAAACAAAATGCACCTAAAAAAAGCATGAATTATGGCTCGACACAAAGCCCCAATAATCGAGCAGCGTATGCCAAAAAAATCATTGCAGTTACTTCAGGAAAAGGGGGCGTGGGTAAGAGTACCGTCAGTGCCAATATTGCAGTGGCTTTAGCTCAAGAGGGGTATAAAATAGGCATTTTAGATGCGGATGTGTATGGTCCTAATATCCCCAGATTTTTTGGCGTAGAAAAAGAGAAGATGCAGTGGAATGAACATAATAAAATCATTCCCAGTGAAAACTTTGGGGTGAAGATTATGTCCGTGGGGCTTACCACACCAAGAGCCGATACGCCATTGGTGTGGAGAAGTTCGGTTGCTATTTCTGCATTGATTCAATTTTTAGAAGATGTGGCATGGGGAGAGTTGGATTTTTTAGTGATTGATATGCCTCCAGGTACGGGTGATGTTCAATTGACTATGGCTCAGGAGTTACCAATTACTTCGGCTGTGATTGTAACCACTCCGCAACAAGTGGCACTGGATGATGTGAGTAGGGCAATTATGATGTTTAAAGATATCAACGTTCCTATTGGTGGTTTGGTTGAAAACATGAGTTATTTTATTGCTCCAGATACAAAAAAACAGTACGATATTTTTGGTTCAGGTGCAGGTGAAAAACTGGCCAATGAGTATGCGATTCCTTTTTTAGGAAAGATTCCATTAGAGATAGAAATACGCGAATATTGTGACAAAGGAAAGCTGGTGGTCGCTTTGGGTACAGATGCGCAAAAAGCTCATTATAAGGAGATTGCGAGCAATCTTTTCAAGAGTTTATAAGCAAACATTAAATAAAATCTAGTAATTTTGTATAAGGGGAAAATAGATGCTTAAATTACTTAAAAACTCGTGCTTGGCTTTAGTGGCGAGCGGGTTACTTCTATCTTTAAGTGCACAACAGTTACAAACAAAAGAGATGCCAGTGATGGATCAACCTAAAAAGGCACAAACTGAGCCTGCCGCTGTTCAAGAGATTGAACTTCATGAAGAGGTGATTCAACCAGCACCTGTTCAAGATCCAACACGTGATCCTATTGCTCAAACGGAGCAACACAAACTCGAAGCAGCAAAACAACGACTGGAAGTTGCAGCAAATGTTCAAAAAATTGTAACCACACAAGAGACATTAGAGTCAACCATTGCAAGTTTAGCAACACAAATGATGCAAAACAAAAAAATGCAAACACGAAAACCCGTATTGATTACAACATTCGTACGGTTAGACAACTTAAAGAAGACATCTGAGTTTGGACGAATTGTAAGTGAAAGCTTAATCAATGAGTTATCAAACAGAGGATTCAATGTGATTGAGTTCAGAGGTCAAATGGGTGTTTCTGTGAATGCTCAAGGTGAGTACTATATTACTCGAGATACAAACAAATTAAAAAGCAGTGTAGAAAACACATATGTGGTTGTGGGTACTTACTCAAGACAGTATAAAAACATCATGTTAAATGCAAGAGTATTAGATAACTCAACCGGACAAATCATTTCAACTTCACGATCAACATTTGCTCATGGGTTAAGAAATGATTGCGTCATCTTTAAAGATTGTAAGCCTCCAAGAAGCATCAAAATCGTAAAAGAAGATTAATTAAAATATGAAATTTAAGCATAATCCACTTTCAAGAATGAAGCTCTTCGTGGCTTCATTGCTTTTGCCTCTGCTGTTCAGTGGATGTTTTTATATGAACATTGATGGTTCCAATGACTTTGACAGAATGGTCAATGCCTTAGTGGAAGACTCCTATAAAAAGCTTAAGATGAATATTGAAAAAGATGAAGTGGTTTTGGTTTCAGATTTTGTGAACATTGACCGACTTCAAAACAAATCCAAGCTTGGATTTTTACTCTCTGAAACATTGAAAAATGTCTTATCAAATCAAAACATTATCATACGGGAAGTGGAACTGAGTCAAAACTTTGAAATAGGTGAGCATGGGTTTAATGTATTAAGCCGTGATCACAGTGAGATTGATTCAAATATCTATCAAGAGCGATTTGCAGTGGTGGGTACGTATTCAGTGACCAATAAACGGCTACGGATTTTTGTTAAATTGATTGATATTTATTCAGGGCATATTTTAGGTTCATCAAGTGCTTCAACTCCGATGAATTCAGAAATTGAACGACTTGAACATGTTCCAAAAGAGAACTATATCTACCGACCAATGGTCTTATAATATCTGTTGAACCAGAAACTGTGTTTGCACATTTCCTCTGAAATCATTTTTATTCAGTGATACAATAATATCAATAAACTCTTTGGAAATCAGGGTTGAGGTGTTAAATTTAATTGCTTCAAAAAGATGACCATCGGCACTCAGTTGCAGTTTTAAGTGGTTTTTATCTTTTCCAAAGAGTGTTGATTTGATGACTTGTGCTTGTGAGATTTTAAAGATTGGACGCAGGTTATCTAATCCATAGGGTTCATACTCTTCAATCATATTTAAAAACTCTAAGTCCACACTGGACAGATCCAACTCCCCTAAAGTATCAGGTTCAATATGAAGTGATACATGGCATTCTTGAAGTTGTTCGTTGATTCTTGCTTTAAAGTGTTGCAAGTTCTCTTTATGCAGGGAAAGACCTGCTGCATTTTTATGGCCACCAAAGCCGTGCAGTAAATCTTGTGCTTGTGTGATCACAGAGTGCAGGTTGATATCTCCATTAGCCCTTGCACTTCCTTTGGCCAAATCACCATTAATAGAGAAGATAAAAGCGGGTTTTTTAAACTTGCTTGAGAGTTGTGAAGCCACAATACCAATCACACCTTCGTGCCAATCTTCTCCCCAAACAACCACCGCATTATCTGAAACATCCACCTCATTAATCGCTTTTTGACAGATTTGTTCTTGCAAAGATTTACGATAGTTGTTAAGTTCATTTAAAACTTCCAGTGCTTCATTGGCTTCATACGAAGATTTGGACAATAAAAATGAGAGTGCCGTTGAGGCATCTTCCATACGTCCTGCACTGTTGAGTTTAGGGGCAATAAAAAAGCCTATATCATCCGAACTGAAAGACTCTTTTTGCATCACTTTATTCAGCTCTTTAAGCGCGGGTCTTTGAGAGGTTTTAATGTGTTTAAGTCCATGCTTGACCATGGTGTAGTTCAGTTGAGTCATGGGCATGATGTCTGCAATAATGGCAATGGCTAAGAGCTCTAAAAATTGTGTCATATTTACAGAAAGGTTTAACTCATTTTTAATGGCAGCACAAAAATACCACGCCACTTGTGCTCCACAAATCTCCTTAAAAGGGAACTGGCATCTCTCTTGTTTGGGATTGATAATGGCAATGGCTACTGGTAACTCTGCAGGTACCGTGTGGTGGTCTGTGATGATTAAATCAATCCCTTTTTTCTCAAGCAGTTGCGAAGCTTGTACCGCTGAAATTCCATTATCTACGGTGATAACCAAGCCTTCGTCAATGAGTTCAATGATTTTTGGTGAAAGCCCATAACCATGTTCAAAACGGTTGGGGATGATATACTCAACGGGGTATTGAATTTGCTGAAAAAAATCCACCATAATTGTTGTTGATATCACACCATCAACATCATAATCACCCACAATGGTGATTTTCTCACCATTACGAATGGCTTGAGCAACCCGTTGAGTGGCTTTATCTATATCTTTAAAACTGTTAGGTTGAGGAAGATGTGATAGTTTGGCATAAGGATTGCCCTTATGCCGTGAAGTTAAAATCTGAAAGAGTTTCTCTTTGGTTATTTTTTGCATCACAACTATTTTGCAGCTTGTTTAACAAACTCTAAAATAATTGGATTTGGTGTCTCTAAGTGAGAGGTAAACTCAGGGTGGAATTGTACCCCTACAAACCATTTGTGGTCTTTAAGTTCAACTGCTTCAATCAGACCATGAGACTCACCCGAGATAATCATACCCGCTTTTTCTAACGCCTCTTTATATTTAGGGTTGGCTTCATATCTGTGTCGGTGTCTCTCATAATAGGTCTCTTTATCTCCATACGCTTTTTGAAGTTTTGAACCTTTTTTAGGAGTAAATGGATACTCACCCAGTCTCATTGTACCACCCATTGGTGATTCGTGTGTTCGTACTTGTTTGTTTCCACTTTGGTCTAAGAACTCATCAATTAAGTATATCAGTGGGTTTTTGGCTTCGGGGTCAAACTCTACAGAGTTGGCATCTTCAATTCCCAATACATTTCGTGCGTACTCAATAACGGCCAGTTGCATACCTAAACAAATGCCTAAGTATGGGATGTTGTTGGTTCGTGCATATTCGATGGCTTTGAGTTTCCCTTCAACACCTCGGTGTCCAAAACCACCTGCAACTAAGACGGCATCGCATGTTTGAATCACTTCATATGCACCCGCATCTTCAATTCTTTCGCTGTCGCACCAGTGAATATTTATTTTGGCATTGATGTGTGCTCCTGCGTGAATCAGGGCTTCGGTGAGTGATTTATATGACTCTTTAAGATCCAAATATTTTCCAACAAAAGCAATAGTAACCTCTTCTTGAGGTAAAATAATGTGTTTAACTAAAGTCTCCCATTTTTCCATGTTGGGTTTTAAATTAATGTTAAAGTGCTCACAAATAGGCGTTAAAATCCCCTCTTTTAAGAAGTTCATTGGTACTTGATAAATGGATTGTGCATCCCCCGCTTCAATAACGGCATTGTTGTCAATATCACACGAAATGGCCAATTTCTTTTTTAACTCTTTTGGAAGAGGCTTTTCTGTACGACATACAATCATATGTGGTGTGATACCAATTCTTCTTAACTCTTGAACAGAGTGTTGTGTTGGTTTGGTTTTAAGTTCACCTGCCGCACTGATATAAGGTACTAACGTTACATGAATATTCATCGTATTGGTTTTTGGTAATTCGTGTCGAATCTCTCGAATGGCTTCCATAAATGGTAATCCTTCGATATCTCCAACCGTACCACCCAATTCAACGATTAAAAATTCGTACCCTTTTGCTGCTGCAAAAATTCGGTCTTTGATCTCATCTACAACGTGAGGAATAACTTGAATGGTTTTACCTAAATATCCACCTTCACGCTCTCTTTTAATAACGCTTTGATAGACTTGTCCTGTTGTAAAGTTATTTTGTGCACTTAAAGTTGTATCAATAAATCTCTCATAATTTCCTAAGTCTAAGTCTGTCTCTGCACCATCTGCAGTAACGAAAACTTCTCCGTGTTCTAATGGGCTCATTGTCCCTGGGTCAACATTTAAGTAAGGGTCAATTTTAAGCATACTTACTTTTTGACCTGATTGTTTTAAAATAGTTGCAATAGAGGCTGAAGTAATCCCTTTCCCTAATGAGCTTAATACCCCACCTGTTACAAATATAAATTTTGTCATTTATTGATACTCCGTTGTGAATGATGAATAATTATTTCGCGATTATAACGCAGAGTTGGTTAAGGAAGGGTTAATTAAAACCGAAGTGAAAAAAGTATAAAAAGAGAGACAAAGCTCTCTTTTTATCGTTTATTTATTGAGTTTGTCCGCTCTTGGATAGATGAATACCGCTTTTCTAAATACTTGAATTTTTTCTGGTTCATCAATAGCATAGGCTCTTACTGTTACAGTAATTGGCGTATCTTTTGTGCTGTCATTAACAAGCATGGTATCTGTTGAAAGAATAACCACTTTTTTTGCCAGCTTTTTAGGACTGAGTGTAAATGGTTTGAATCGTTCAATATAGATGTCATCATTGTCAATTATTTCAAGCGCATACTTGTGCTCTTTTGAATCGGTGTTTTGGAACAAGAACAAGAAGTTATTTGAAACTTTGTTGTCTTCTTTAATTTTATAAAGTTGTGTTGTTTTATTAACGTTTAACAACATGTGCTCTTTTTCTCCACCCATAATAAACAAGAGTCCTAAGATAATGACTAAGGCTGCAGTGTACATAATGGTTGATTTTCGTACCACTTTTGTTGGTGTGTCATTGACAATTTCATTGGTACTTGACCATTGAACCAGCGAAGGTCGTCCTAATTTTCCCATGACTTTTGTACAGGCATCCACACACTCTAAACAGTTGATACATTCAAGTTGTAACCCTTTTCGAATATCGATGTGTGTTGGGCAAACCGTAACACAGGCTTCACAAGTGGTACACTCATTACCTTCTTGCAGATCATCAGTTTTGAAAACGACTTTCTCTTTGTGTTCATTGTAAATATTACCACCTCTTTTAGTTGAGTAGATGGCTTGAACGGTGTCATTATCATAAAGTACCGATTGTACTCTTGAGTAAGGGCAAATATAGACACAGAAATCCTCTTTTAATCGAACCACATCATAGATTAAGAAGCCTGCAATAGAAACCACAATGATGATTAAGAACATGTGTTCTGTTGGGTCTTGTAAATATGCAAAGAAGTCTTCAGGTGGAACAAAATACCACATAAAATCTGCAGCAGCTATAAATGCTAATACTGACCATATCAAAATACCGATGATTTTTTTAGAAGCATTTTGTGGTTTTGAGTAATCCGGCTCTTTTTGCTTATTTTTAATTCGACGTAAACCTAAAAGTTTACTCTCAATTAAATCTCTGTAAATCACACGAAAGATGGTTTGAGGACAGGCCCAACCACACCATGCACGACCACCAATAGCAGTAACAGCAAAGATTCCTAAAAAAAGCAACATCAATAAAAATGGCATCAAATAAAGCTCTTGCATGTCAAATGCAACACCCATCAGATGCAGTTGCTTTTTATCAAATGAAAGCAAGAAGATATGATTTCCATCAATTCGGATGAAAGGAATCACCAATGACATTATTGATACCACAAGGTACATATAATATCGTTTGATTCTGTACGGTGACTGTTTAGTCTCTACGGGTTGTGAATTCTCCATAAAATTTCCTTATATAAGCCAAACTTATAGTTTGGCAGGCTCTGATTTTCAGAATTATAAATAAACTAAGCTTATAATTAACATAAATATATATAAGTTCAACTTATAATAAAACAGACTAAAATCGTTCTAAATACCTATAATATGGGTTTTGTTGCTTTTAAAAGATGAGAAAGTAGATTTGTTAATTTTTCGTTTGTGAAATTTCTTATAAAAATCATGCTCATTTTTGTATGTTTCAAAATAAAAAGCAATTTTCCCAATGTATATCCCAATAAACAGAACTTTGCATATCATTCAGACGTTTAAATCTGTATTCTATAGACTCTTTTAGAACAGGTTGATTTCAAAGTTTCAATATACTCCTCTTCATCTAAAATAGAACTGAAATAAAAGGTGAATAAAAGTTCATTTTTGAAATTTTTTTTAAGAATTAATGCAAATCAAAGAAATTGTACCAAGCCCATGTATGAAAGTGTTCCCACGCAAATGGATATAAGATAGTTGTTCAATTTGATATGTAAAAAGGCCGTAATGAGAATGGCGCTTAACTCTTTAAATCCATAGAGTTCATTTTCAAACTCAATATGAGAAAGAGTATAAAAAATAAGTATGGTCATAATAATAGGGGGAAAACTCTTTTCAATAAACACAATCCATTCAGGTGGTGTTTTTTTAACAAAAAAGATAAACGGTAAAACGCGTGTGAGTAAATTGGCAGCAGCCATCACAGCAATAGCAAGAAAGATTTCAGTGTGTGTCATGTTGTATTAATCTCTTTTTTAATAAAAACATACCCACAAGGGCGCATACAATGGATACGATTAACATGTTATCTAAAGGAAAAACAATAAATGCCAAGACAGATGCAACGGCACCAATGAGAAAAGGGGTGTAACTCCTTTTGATTTTGTATTGTTCAATCGCAAGTACAACAAAAAGGGCAGTTAAAGAGAACTCTAAACCATTGGTATTAAAAGTAATAAAGGAACCCAAAAGTGTTCCAAGAAGAGTTCCAGAAACCCAGTAGAACTGATTGAGGGCACTTAAATAGAAGTAGTAATAGTGCTTTTTAAGTTGAGCATCCTCTTTAAGTGTGGTTAAAAGTGCATAGGTCTCATCGGTCAGACCAAAAATCAAATAGGGTTTTAATTTGTTGGATTTTTTAAATTTTTTTAAAACCGATAAACCATAAAAAGCTTGACGAATGTTCACAAACAGCGAAGTGATAAAAATATCCAGTAAACCCAGTTTTGAACTGAAAAAGGTCACCGCTAAAAACTGTAATGCTCCGGCATAGATAAAAAGTGACATTAAAAGGGCGATGTACCACTCATATTCAAAACTTACAACCAGTAATCCAAACGCAAACCCCAGTACAAGGTAACCCATCATTACTGGAACAGAGACTTTTAATGCACTGAAGAATTCGCGTTTATGAAACATCAAAACTACTCGAAGTTAAAACTATTGTTGTGTTTTATTTTGTCGTAAATTAATGTACAGATGAATGACATCAATCGCTGCAGGCGTAATTCCTGAAATTTCACTTGCGTTAAAAAGGGTGGGTGGATTGAACTTTTTAAGTTTTTCAATGGCTTCATTTGAAAGTCCTGGAACACTTCCAAAGTCAAAGTTTTCAGGTATTTTCATTTTCAGCATTTTTTTCATTTTATCGATTTGTTTTCGTTGTTTCTCAACATATCGGTAATATTTTGCTTCAATGATGATTTGCTCTTTTAAATAGGCATCCAACTCTTTGTATTGAGGAACAAGCGCATCAAACTTTTCAGCAGTTACGGTGTTTCTCCCCACAACGTCAAGCAGAAGTACACGATCTTTGATTTTATCTTCACCCAAACTTGCAAGCAGTTCTAAGTTCTCTTTTTTAGAGGTGAACCACTCTGATTTTAAGTATTCAATTGCTTCATCAATCACTTTTGTTTTATGCTCTACTTGTTTGAAAGTTGCTTCATCAATTAAGCCCAACTCATGTCCATATGGAGTAAGTCGCATATCGGCACTCTCTTCTCTTAATAATAGACGATATTCTGCACGAGAAGTGAACATTCTGTAGGGTTCATTGGTTCCTTTTGTAACCAAGTCATCAATTAAAACCCCGATATAGGCTTCATCTCTTCGAAGAACAAAAGGCTCTTTTCCATCAATAGCTAAAGAGGCATTGATCCCTGCCATTAATCCTTGCGCTGCTGCTTCTTCGTAGCCTGTGGTTGCATTGATTTGCCCTGCATGGTACAAGTTGTTGATTTTTTTAGTCTCCATAGAGTGTTTGAGTTCGGTTGGATCCACATAATCATACTCAATGGCATATCCGTATCGGATGATTTTGGCATTTTCCAATCCTACAATGGAGTGAATCATTTCTTTTTGTACATCAATAGGAAGCGAAGTTGAAAGGCCGTTGATATAGTACTCGGTGCACATTGCTGTTTGTGGTTCTAAAAAGAGTTGATGTCTCTCTCTTTCACTGAATCGATTCACTTTGTCTTCAATACTGGGGCAGTATCGTGGACCACTCCCTTTGATTTGACCTGTAAAAAGAGGGGCTCGATCAAAGTTACTGGTAATGGTATCGTGCGTACTTAAGTTGGTGTACGTAATATAACATGGGTACTGTTTTGGACTGAAGTTTGCTTTGTCTGTTCTAAAAGAGAAAGGCGTAGGGATTTCATCTCCGCCATGCGCATCCATCACTGAAAAGTCAATGCTGTTTGCATCAATTCTTGCAGGCGTACCTGTTTTAAGGCGTCCTACATTTAACCCCAACTCTTTAAGCTGTGTTGATAACGTTGAAGAGGGAAGCTCCCACGCTCGACCTGCATCATAGGTGTTTTCACCAATATGAATTAAGCCTTTCATAAAGGTACCTGTGGTTAAAATCACTTTGTTAGAGTTGAACTCTTCACCCAGTTTGGTTTTAACCCCATACACACTTTGTGTGCTTTCATCGTATAAAAGGGCACTCACTTCATCTTGATAGACTTCAAGATTAGGGGTGTTATGGCACACTTTTCTCATATAGTGTCGATACTCATCCATGTCGATTTGTGCTCGACTTCCTTGAACGGCTGCCCCTTTTGAAGCATTTAATACTCGAAATTGAATTCCAGCATAATCCGTACAAAGGCCCATTTCACCACCAAGTGCATCGAGTTCTCGTACCAAGTGACCTTTGGCCAATCCTCCAATAGCAGGGTTACAACTCGCAGCTCCAATTTGCTCAACGAGCATCGTGATTAAAAGGGTTTTTTTACCCATACGTGCAGATGCCAGAGAGGCTTCTATTCCCGCATGTCCTCCGCCGACGACGATAATGTCATATTCCATTAATTTTCCTTTGGAAAAGCCTCTTATGAACCATTACTGCGTTTACAATTTTAAGCAACATAAGTCATTTACGTAGTAGTAAACTCCTTATATTACTTAAAATCAAGCCATGAACTGATTCACAATATGCTTTTCAGATTTTAATCTCGTGTAAAAAAGGGGATAATTCAATTATTTCTTCGTTTACAATTCTTTAAAATGAACTCATTTACTTGAAGTAAACTCCTTCATCAAAAAAAATCAAGTCTTGAAATATTTGTTTCTACCCTTTTTATTTTTTTGGTCTAGGAAATTTTTTAGATAAATGTTTTCTTCCACTTATCTAAAAAATTTGTCATTAACCTCTTAATAAATTTTCGGTATTATATCACATTGAAGTTAGCGTATACTTTATATTAAAAATTAATCATTTAATCACAAAGGATTTTTTTGTTTACAGGTCTGATTCGAGAGATGGCTGAGGTGCTCAGTTTTCAAAACAATTTTTTAACACTTAAAGCCAAACACCACCCTAAAATTGGAGACTCTATTGCAGTTAATGGGGCATGTTTAACCGTTGTTCGAGTCAGCAATGATACGTTTACGGTAGAGCTTTCACCTGAATCACAAAAAATTCTTGCCATGGAGAACTACAAAGGTCAAGTACACATTGAACCCGCCATGATGATGGGTGATCGTTTCGAAGGGCACATTGTGCAAGGTCATGTGGATTGCTTGGGTGTGATTAAATCCATAAACAACAATGGAAACTCAACGGATTACATCGTAGAGTTACCACAAGAATTTATAAAATATATCATTCCAAAAGGCTCTGTTACGATTGATGGCGTTTCTTTGACCATCAATGATGTGATGAAAAACAGTTTCAGACTCACCATCATACCTCATACCATTTCAAATACACTGTTTAAACGATATAAAGTGGGAACAAAGGTCAATTTAGAGACCGATATGTTTGCACGATATATTTATAATATGTTTAAGAACAAAGATGATTTGACGTGGGACAAAGTGGATGCCATTATGGCAAGGTACTGACGTTAGGCTTTTTGATTTTAGGGGTTTTGACTTTCAGAGGTTCCTCTTTGGTGTAGATATGGAAGTACTCTTTTTTAAGAACTTGCGCATAAGGTAGAACAGTTGCTTCTTGGATATCCGCCATTCTTTTTATGTGAACCACTTTTCCTACTTTTAATCCTTCAAAGAAAATATTATCCATCCCTGAAGTGACCACTTCATCGCCTACTTTAATATCGATCCAAATAGGGATGTATTTAACCGTGATGTATTTGCTCTCTTTATGTTCATGCGTAATACCAGGCGCTTTGTTTTCGCCAATAAACACCGAGTAGTTGCACTTCTCATTTCCATTTAAAAGTGCTTGTGCATAACCTGACTTGTTGATGACAATTCCCGCACTGTACTCGCCATCAATCAAAGCTTCAATCTTATTATCCTCTTTTTTCAAATCCAACCATACTTTGGTAAAGTCATTCATGTCCACATAAGAAAGCACTTTGGCAAGTTTGACATCTTCTTCAATGTTGTGCACAGAATCAATGGCAGCTTGAAGGTTTTGCAATTGAGTCTGGGTACTTTGAAACAGAGATTGGAATTTGACCAACTCTTCATTTTGAGCTTTGAGCTCTTTGATCGTTTGGGTTTGTTTAAAATAGGTTTGAGCAATCTCTTCAAAGGTGATTACTTTTTGAATATATTTTGCTTTGAGTTCATTCATAATAGGGTAGTTGTCAGACAGCAGTCTATCTTTTTTAAAGATATAGACCACTGTTACAATCAAAAGTATAAAAAGAAAAACGAGTTTATTCATTAGAGATCAGTTTCAGTAACTCTTCTTCATTTAAAACATTACTTGTACCATATGCTACTGCTAATAATGGTTCATCTGCTACGTTTACAGGAAGTTTAATAATGTCAGCAAGATAAGTATCAAGCCCTCGAATAAGTGCTCCACCTCCTGTTAAGATAACACCGTTATCTACAACGTCACCTGCTAAATCGGGTGGCATGTCCTCTAAGACATTTCTTACAGCAGTAGCTATTTCTTTAAGAGGTTCTTTAATCGCACTTCGTACCCCTTCACTTCCAAGTTCAATGGTTGAAAGAAGTCCTGAATTGTCTCGACCTTTTACTTTGAGTTTAAGTTCAGTCTCTAATTTAACCGCTGTACCAATCTCAATTTTAATATTTTCAGCTGTTCTTTCACCAATATAGAGGTTGTAGTTTTGTCGAACATAATCAATGATGGCTTTATCAAATCGGTCACCTGCAACTTTGATTGATTTACTTAAAACCAATCCACCTAAAGAGGTAACACCAATCTCAGTGGTACCACCACCGATATCAACAACCACATAACCATCTGGGTCTGATACTGGAATTCCTGCACCAATGGCAGCGGCCATTGGCTCTTCTACAAGGAATACTTCTCGTGCTCCTGCACTTAAAGCAGACTCTTTAACCGCTTTTCTTTCCACTTGAGTAATTCCATGAGGAATACAGATGATGATACGTGGTCGAATAAACGATTTTCGTGAGTGCGCTTTTTCAATAAAGTATCGAATCATTCGTTCTGTCATTTCGAAGTCCGCAATAACCCCATCTTTCATTGGACGTACCGCTTGGATATTGAGTGGTGTTTTACCAATCATCTGTTTGGCTTCTTGTCCTACTGCTAAAATCTTATCAACACCATATCGGTCATGCTGTACAGCAACAACTGATGGCTCGTTGATGATGATTCCTTTCCCTTTAACAGAAACGATTGTGTTGGCTGTTCCTAAGTCAATCGCCATATCATTTGAGAAAAGTCCTATTACTTTGTCTAAAAACATATTTTTCCTTTCTTTTATACTACTTTTGGTTCTTTGGATTTGAGTACCACATCTTTAGTGATGGTCACAGTTTTACCTTTAAAGGTGGGTAAGTCATACATAATATCTAACATAATGTCTTCTAAAATTGAACGAAGTCCTCGAGCACCTGTTTTTCGCTCTAAGGCTTGTTTGGCTATTTGTTTAAGTGACTCTTTATCAAATTTCAGAGTTACTTCGTCCATCTTAAAGAGTTTTTGGTACTGTTTTACTAAGGCATTTTTTGGTTCACTTAAGATGTGCACCATGTCATCTTCAGTGATTTCATTGAGTGTGGCAATCATATGTAACCGTCCAATGAGTTCAGGGATAAGACCATATTTAACCAAGTCGTCTGGTTCAACCAGTGTGATGGTGTTTTTATCGTCAGATTTTCCTTTTTTCACTTGGTTAAATCCTAAGACGTTGCCTCCTTGTCGTTTTTCAATGATGCTCTCTAATCCATCAAATGCTCCACCGCAGATGAAAAGAATATTGGTTGTATCCACTTGAATGGCGTCTTGTCCAGGATGTTTTCTTCCCCCTTTTGGTGGAACGTTTACGACACTTCCTTCGATGATTTTAAGCATCGCTTGTTGAACACCTTCACCTGAAACATCCCGTGTGATTGAACGGTTTTCACTCATTCGTGCCACTTTATCAATCTCATCGATAAAAATAATTCCTTGTTGTGCTTTTTGAACATCGCCATTGGCTGCTTGAAGCAGTCGTGTCACCACATTTTCAACATCATCCCCCACATAACCAGCTTCTGTTAAACTGGTTGCATCCGCAATGGCTAATGGCACATCTAAATGTTTAGCAATGGTTTGAGCTAGAAGTGTTTTACCGCTTCCTGTTGGTCCAATAAGCAATACGTTTGATTTGTTAATCTCCGTATCGTCTTCATCTTTTGTTTGTTTAAAAATTCGTTTGTAGTGGTTGTATACTGCCACACTTAAGACTTTTTTAGCACGGTTTTGACCAATGACATAATCATCTAAAAGTGCTTTGAGTTCACTTGGTTTTAAGAGTATTCTCTCTTCGTTTTGAGGTGCTGTCTCTTCTTCTATATCATCTTCAGCTGGTGTAACCCCTGTCATAATATTGTGTGCTGCTGTGACACAAGCTTGACAGATGCACGCTCTATCACCCGAGATGATAGGGTTCTCTTCGCTGTCTTTTGCACCACAAAAATCACATATTAAATTTTCCATATATTACCTATTCTTAGTTTGAATTATTTCCTTGTAAAAGGAATGCCTCGTTTTGTATTAAGTACAAAGTTGGCAAATGCCAAAACGTGTTCGTTATCACTGCTTTGTATAATCTCTTGCGCAACATCACCAATAGGATGCCCACTTTCAAAAATCGCTTTGTACGCTTTTCTAATTGCATCAATATCCGCACGGTCACTGAAACGTCGTCTTAAACCATTGAGATTTAAACCTCGTAAACTCGCACGGTTTCCTTCTGCTAAACAAAATGGCGGAATATCTTGTGTTAAGACTGAACCCCCACCAATCATAGCATGGCTTCCAATTTTGCAAAACTGATGCACAGGAGTGAGACCACCCACAACCACGTAGTCATCAATCTCAACATGACCTGCAAGTGTTGCAACATTTGCAAAGACACAGTTGTTTCCTACAATTACGTCGTGCGCAACGTGTGTGTATCCCATAAAAAGGTTATTATCACCAATTTTAGTGATGCTTCCTCCCCCTTTGGTTCCTGGGTTAAAAAGAGTGAACTCTCGGATTTTGTTGTTGTTTCCAATGATGAGTTCCACATCTTCTCCATCAAATTTCAGATCTTGTGGAATGGTTCCAATGGCTGCATGCGAGAAGATTTGATTGTGTTCACCAATGGTTGTTTTCCCTTCAATAACCGTATGTGCACCAACGCTTGTTCCATTGCCTATTTTTACGTTTGAACCAATGATGCTATAAGCACCAATGGTTACATCATCGCCAATAATCGCACCATCTTCAATGATGGCAGTTTTATGAATATTGCTCATAAAAGACTACTTGTCTACAACCATGGCTTTTAATTCAGCTTGAGCAACAAGTTTATCATCCACATACGCTTTACCGTCAAGTACAATAAGGGTTCCTTTTAATTTTAAAATATCAATTTTGTAAACAAGTTTATCACCTGGTTTTACAGGGCTTCTGAACTTTGCTTTGTCGATACTCATGAAGTAGATTACTTTGTTTTGTAACTCTTCAGTGGTTAAGTCATTGCTTTTTAGTGCTAACACACCACCTGCTTGTGCCATACCCTCTAAAATAAGCACACCTGGGTAGATTGGGTGACCAGGAAAATGTCCCATAAATGCGGGTTCGCTGATGGAAATATTTTTAAATCCAGTAATGCTTTGCCCTTTTTCCATATCGGTGATTCGATCAACGAGTAAGAAAGGGTATCTATGGGGTAGAATCTCTTGTATTTGTGTTACATCTAACATTAATTGTCCTATTTGTTTATAAGTTATAAATTTGGGATATTTTAGCTAAAAGAAAATTATTTTTCAATCAGTTCGGCCACTCTTTTTGAACTGCCATGTTTCAAGTAGCTTCGAAGCAGTTTTGCATTTTCTAAAAACTGCTCTTTATTAATGGCGTGATACTCTTGCATGAGGTTTTCTAATGTGACGGCTTCTTGTAAGAACTCTTTATGCAATGGTGGCAGACCCATTTTATCAAAAAAGATGTTTGCCAAGCCAATATAAGGCAGTTTTACAAACTTTCTTCCTATATAATAGTCCACTTTTTTTGCAATATAGTTCAAGCAAAATGGGGTTCCAATAAGTGCTGCTTCAAGCGTGGCTGTACCACTGCAAATAAATGCAAACTCTGCTTCAATGAGACTTTGGTGTGCACTGTTTGAAATGGTAAAATTTGAAATATCACCATAAGTTTTTTTAATATAGTGCGCATCAAAATGCGATGGAATAACCAAAATGGGCTCTTTGTTTTCAAGTTTGGCAATGATTTTTCGGTAAATGGGCATGAGATTTGTAATCTCAGTTTTTCGGCTTCCGGGCATAAAGACAATTTTATTGCTGTGTGAAAGCTTCTCTTTAAAGGTGGTGATTTCATCCAATAAAGGATGTCCTACATAGTGTATTTTCTCTTTTTTAGAGTACATCTCTTGTTCAAACGGTAAAATAGAACAAAGCGTATCGCAATAGGTTTCGAGTTTCTGTACACGTTTTTTCTTCCATGCCCACGCTTGTGGTAAGATGTAGTAGATAATCTCTTTTTGTGGGTATTGGGCTTTGATTTTTTTAGCCAAGGGCAAGTTAAAACCAGAAGCATCCATAAGTAAAATCTTGTCTGCGTTCTTTGCGAGTTCAGCCATTTGTTTGTTGAGCTTTAAAAAAAATGGCAGTTTTTTAATGGCATCCGTGAATCCCATCACTGCTAATGAGGTTAAGTCATACGTAGGGGTACCTAAGTTTTTATCAAAAATCCCAATAAGCTCAATATCTTTAGGCAGGTATTTAAGCAGCTCTTTTAAGTGAATATTGGCTGAACTTTCCATGGCACATACTAACAGTTTCATTCATTTTCCTTGATGATGACCTCTTTGACGTCATCGTATGTTTTGGCATTGATTTTGATGTCATATCGCTCAGTGTTGAGCTCTTCTAAAACAATTATGGCACTTAAATCATAAGGGTTTTGAGTGATGTGATGTCTGATTTCAAGCTCTTGTTTAAAAGATAAGGGATGAAAATAGAGTTCCTTAATCGTTGCATAAGAGGTTTGGGCAAGGGCATTAAAGGTGTTTAAATCCAAGAGTTTGACTTCATCACGGTTGAGATAGCTAATGCCTTCATGGGTATATTCAATTCGACCACCAGTGTTGTTGCGATTAATCGTTGAGTAACACAGAATATAGGAAGGGATGGTTTGTTTTTTTTGTTGTACCCATCCATGAAGCAGTCGATAGTTTAAAAACCGTTGTTTGATGATTTTATAAGGGGTGTTATTTTTGGCATAGGTATTTCGTTTGCTGTAGAGTTCGAGTCGCTCTTCAATGCTCTCTGGTGTGATTTGAGCATTGACACTTACAAACATCTCATCCATGAGTTTGTCTTGTTGCTCTCTTTGTGCACTCAATCCAAAGATACATCCGCAATAGTTTTGTCGATACAAGCTATGCTTTTTAACGACTTCTCCTTGCAGTTGGGTTCCTTGACCACTTCTGTAATCTTTAAAAATAAACTCCATGTTGTGTTTTTCTGCCAATTCATGGCCGATTTTATCAAGCTTATCTTGCGATTTTTTAGGAGAGATTAAAAGGGTAGTTGTAAATTTATTATGTCCCAGTTCTTTGGCTTTTTCTACACTGTTGCTGAGTCTATCATCAAAACAGACCGTACAACGATCCCCCTTTTCAGGTTCGTTCTCTAAGCCTTTCACACTTTTAAGCCACGCTTCTAAATTGTAAGGTCCTTCAAGCAGTTCAATACCTAATCTGTCACATGAGTATTGTACGTCTAAAAAACGAAGTGCATACTCACTGTAAGGATGAATGTTGGGGTCATAGAAGTACCCGACCAGTTTTTCATCAGGGTATTCTTCTTGGATTTTTTCTAAAAAGTAGTGGCTGTCAACGGAACAACAAATGTGGACAAGCAAAGAGACTCCTAAATCTAATTTGGTATTATTATAGTAAAATATTCCAAAACAAAAGGAATCCATATAAAGAAGCTGTTTTTTTTAACCCTGATTTTATTTTTAAGTGGTTGTGCCATAAAACAACCGCTTCATACCAACAGTGCCACGATTTTGATTAAAACGCCTGCCATGAAGTTTTATGATAAAGGGTTTATCAACCACTATGCCAACTACACACAAGTGCAAGTTTTTTCTGCTGGGAATGTGGTGTTAAATCTTAAAATCTATGACGATCGAGTCTGTCGAGATACCTTTGAGTGTCAAACGCTCAAACAGTTTAACAAAGAGTATTTAAGCGCGTCGTATGAGGATGATTTTATCCAAAAACTTTTCTCACAAGATAATAAAGATATCTATTTTAAAGACAGTGAAAACGGCGTGCTGATTAAAGTCATTAAAGAGTAGGGTTCACCAGTTGAAAAATCTTTTGACCATACTCGTGTAGGGTCTCTAAAGGAAGTCGTACTGACAGACCTGAAATCCCAACTGTTCCTACAAAATCGCCTCGTTTGTCAAAGTAAGGTACGGCCAATGAACACAGACCAAACTCATGCTCTTCATGCCCAATGGCATACCCTCGTTGACGCACCAATTCAATCTCTTCAGTGAATTTTTGCTCATTGGTAATGGTGTGAGGAGTGTATTTTTTTAAAGCAATGGTAGCAATATCAACTTCACCAAATGCAACCAAGATTTTACCAAACCCATTGGTGTGTAAAGGGGCATGCAATCCCACAGAGTCTCTGGTTTTTAAAACACGTTTTGATTTGTCCACTTGGTTCAGATACAACACCGAGTGATTGTCTAAAACACCAATGTATGCACACTCTTGTGTGAGATAGAAAATTTCATCGAGTAAACCTTGTGTGCGTGCGATGATTCTATCACGGTCTTTTTTATAAACAATATTACGCATCAAGTCACTTAAAACAATCTCTTTAGAGTTCTCCACATACTCAATAAACTCTTCGTGTACGAGTGTGGTAATCAGTCTTGACATTGTGCTTTTATCAATATCCAAACGTTGACACAAGGTGTTGGCTGTCAGAGGTTTAGATGAGCGCATGATCTCTTTGAGTATGGATAAGCCTTTGGTCAATGACTTGTTTTGATTTTGCAAAGGTGGCCTTTAAAATTTTTTTTAATAGTAGCATCTTTATATTAAACAATATTTATAAAAATTTTACAGAAATTTTTCAAAAGTTTCTACCAATATAGTAAAAAAGTGTAATTTTTATCAAAAAAATGAAGAAATTTTTTTCAGATACTAAGAATATCAAAAACAATATTCTCACTATGTGAAACTCTTAAATCCTCACCTCTTTAATAGCCCTAAGTTCCGAGTCTCTAGGCTTTATAAAATTTATCTTAAATTAAAAAATTGCTTTTAAAACTTCTGATTCAACTTATACTTTGTATGGATTAATTCGACTACACATTCACATAGAGTGCATGAATAAACATAAATTTTTTCATGATAAATGAATGAAAAATTTAAATAAAACAGAAAGGTAAAAAGTATGACTTCATCATTCGCAGATTTGTCGAAATTGACTGAAAAAGATGATTTAACACCAGTACTTGGTGGATACTGGCCTGGAATCCAAATATATTATCCTCCCATCAAGTTTAATCCACTTGATGGTACATATGAGAGTTTAGAACAAGCAAAGTTTCGATTACAAAAACACGCTTATAAAACAAAAGCACATACACTATTATTTGACTTAGAAGATGGATGTCGAATGAAAGAGATGTCAAGAAAACTCTTGATTGAGGAGTTACCAAAATTTCCAGAACGTGATTTTCAAATCGCTATTCGTATTAACCCTTTTAGAACGGACGAGTACGAAGAGGATTTAAAAATGTTAAAAAAGATTCACAAATATATCGATGTGATTGTTTTAGCAAAAGCGGGAGAAGTCTATGGTGATGCAGAGATTCGAGACCTTTCATCATGGTTGGTTTCTATTGGAAGTAATTTGACGATTCAGCCTATTATTGAGCACCCAAAATCGTTACAAATTGCCGATAAATTAATGAGTCACTCAACCGTACAACATGTTGTATTTGGTATTCATGACTTCTCAAAAGCGATGGCGTATAAAATCACACCTCAAGGGTGGATTGATGAATTGGAGACATTCTTTAATATGTTGACCATGGAAGCCAGAGTTAAAGGACGAGGCGTCATTGGAGGAGTTGAAGTATTGTTAACGCCCAATTCATTGCCCGATTCGTGTCAAGAGAAAAAAGATATTCGACGTTGGTTGGATCTGCATGGCGATGATGCTTCACGACATGTATACTCTCACGCAAAACGAGAGACAGCCATGGGGCTTACAGGGAAGCAAGTAATTACGCCAAACCACATTAATATTTGTAAAGTGGCGTTTACTCCTTCACCCAAAGAGATTGCACGAGATATCGATATCTTAAAAGCAGCGATGGACGCGGATGCTCTTTTAAGTGGAGCGATTCGATATAAAGAGGAGATGTTGGACCCACCAATGTTTGGTAAGTCTTTACAAAACATCTTAAGAGCGTATGCATTGAGAAGTTTAAGTGCTGATGATCAGAAGTTTGCATTAACAGTATTGAATAAAATGCCACTGCATACATTTAAAGAGAACTGGCCTTACGGTCTTATTTAAAAAGGAAGGGATACTATGAAATTGAACGAATACCCACAATTTGAGATAAACGTACCTGAATTTTTAAATATCGGGGTGGCGTGTACGTCAGCACATTTGAACACGCCAAAAGAGAGTGCAACGGCGATGATTATTGAAGACAGTGATTTAGGTACAGCTGAAATCACCTATAAAGAGCTCTCTGACAAATCAGACCGTTTCTCAAACTTTTTAGGAACGATTGGGTTGGATGTACGTGACCGAGTTTTGATTTGTCTGAAAAACTCATTGGCATACCCAACGGCATTTTTTGGAGCGATTAAATCAGGAATTGTAGCCGTACCTACTTCAACACTGTTAAGTGGTTCAGAAGTGAAGTACTTAGCTACGGATTCTCAAGCAAAAGCGATTGTACTGTCGGCTTCAATGTATGACAACTTGTTGCCCTATTTGCAAAATGTGGATGATTTAAAGCACATCATCATTGCAGGTATTGATAGCGTGGATGGGATGGCTCAACCAAAAGGGATGCATATTTATGCTCTTGATGAGGTGTTAAATAAAGCCAGTGCAAAACCAAACCACTACAACTCAAAATCAGGTGAGCCAGCGTATTTGGTTTATACGTCTGGTACAACTGGGTTTCCTAAAGGAGTGTTGCACTCTCACAGGTCATTGGTAGGACGAGAGCCAGCAAGTGAGTTTTGGTTTGATTTTAAAGAGAACGATAGAATCATGCACTCAGGAAAATTCAACTGGACGTATGTTTTAGGTTCAGCGTTGATGGACCCCTTGTATAAAGGGCATACGGTCATTGCGTATGAAGGGCAAAACGATGCAAAAACATGGGTGGAGTTGATTAAAAAACACCAATGTACGATTTTTATAGGCGTACCAACGATTTATCGGCAAATCCTTCAAAAGACCGATTTTACAATCGAAGATTGTCCAAGTTTGAGACACTGCATGAGTGCAGGGGAGCACTTATCATCTGAGATGGTAGGGCTTTGGCAAGAGCGATTCAAACAAGATATTTTTGAAGCGATTGGAATGAGTGAGTTCTCTTATTATATTTCACACTCAAAATACAGACCTATTCGACCGGGTTCAGCAGGTTTTGTTCAACCAGGACACACCGTGAAGTTATTGAACCCTGAAACACTTGAAGAGGTGGGTGTGGAAGAGGAAGGAATGATTTGTATCAGTGTGGATGACCCAGGGTTGTTCTTGGAGTATTGGAACTTAGAAGAGGATACCGCAAAAGTGAAACGAAACGGCTACTTCTTTACAGGAGATTACGCCAAACGAGATGAAGATGGATATATTTGGTTCTTAGGACGAAAAGATGACATCATCAATACTTTTGGATATAGAGTATCTCCACATGAGATTGAAAGAGTGATTAAAACCCACCCAAAAGTGGCAGATTGTGTAGCACTTGGGTTGGATGTGGATGCAAACAAAACGATTGTTGCTATTGCAGTATTGGCTGATGGTGAAATAAGCTTAGCAGATGAAGAGGACATCTTAAAGTATGGACAAGAGCATCTTGCAAAATACAAAGCACCAAAGCAGATTCATGTACTGCAAGAGTATCCAAAAACAAAAAATGGAAAAGTGCTTCGAAAAGAGTTGATTAAAACGCTAAATGCAAGCAACACGCATGAGCTTTTACCCACAGAGAATTACCGAGCACGACGTTCAATGCTGTTTGTTCCAGCATACAATGAAAGAAACGTGCAAAAATCACGAGGTGTGTTAGCTGATGCGGTGATTTTTGACCTCGAAGCTATTTTAGAAGAGCAAAAAATTGGTGCTCGAGCATTGCTTAAAAAAGTGTTCGATGAGAACAGCTCATTTGGAAGCAGTGAGAGAGTCATACGTGTGAATAAACTTGATAATGTTGAAGCACTCAATGAAGACATTGCGTTAATCAAAGAGTTGGATATCGATGCGGTACTGTTTTCAAATATAGAGAGTGCACAAGATGTGCAAAAAGCAGAAGCCATTATCAATGAGATTAATCCAGAGTTGGAGTTTATGATAATGATTGAGTCCCCTTTAGGGGTGTTAAATGCACAATCAATTTGTGCTGAGAGTGAAAAGTTACGTTGTGTGGTGATTGGTTCAAATGCGTTAGCGCAGAAGATGCAAATCAACATCAAAAACAACCCAAAAGCAATTTTCCACTATATGACGCAAATCAGTCTGGCGGCACGAGCGTATAATAAAGTTGTGATTGATGGACCTCATTTTGATATTGCCGATGAGTTCAGTTGTGAAGCCAGCTCTAAAGATGCGTTCAGTTTAGGATGTGATGGAAAAGCAGCGATGCACCCAACACAGTTGGAGTATATCAATGATATCTTCACGCCTAAAAAAGCGGAAGTGCAAGAGGCACGAGATATGATTGAAGCGTATGAAAGTGGTCTTAAAGAGGGTAAAGAGATTATTCAGTTTGGATGTGATTTGGTCGATGAACGACGTATTCAATGGGCACAACGAGTTATTACACTCTATGATAAATACAGAGAAATCGGGCAAACGGCGTTTTAAGGAGTGAGTATGAGCAGTAAAATTAATACAGGCAACTATTTTGAAGATTTTAAAATCGGTCAAAAAATCATTCACCCACTTCCACGTACCATTACAGATGGGGATGTCTCTTTGTACATCGCTTTTACAGGGAGCCGGTTTGCGCTTCATTCAAGCGATGTTTTGGCACAAGAGTTTGGGTATGAAAAAAAGCCTTTAGATGACTTGTTGATGTTTCACTTGACATTTGGAAAATCGGTACAAGATATTTCGTTAAATGCCATTGCCAATTTAGGGTATGCCGAAGTATCTTTTCCTAACCCAGTATTTGTTGGAGATACGGTTCGACTAGAAACTCAAATCATTGGCTTAAAAGAGAACTCAAATGGTAAAAGTGGGGTGGTGTATGTGCACTCAATTGGGTACAACCAAAATGGTTTGGAAGTTCTGAACCTAAAGCGTTGGGTGATGGTACACAAACGAAACAAAGGGGAAATGAGTGGTATCAATGAGGTTCCAACATTTGCACCCACCACACCGATTGCCAAAGAGGTGAATATTCCTGTAGCAAAAAATATTGATACCAATGCCACAGGAGGAAGTTTCTTTTTTGAAGATTATGAAGTGGGTGAACGGCTCAATCATATTGAGGGAATCACGGTGGATGATTCTGATCACACATTGGCCACGAAATTGTACCAAAACAATGCAAAGGTACACTTCAATGACCATATGATGAAAAGTACTCCTATGGGTGAGCGTTTGATGTATGGAGGTCATGTTATCTCTATGGCACGAACGATCTCATTTAACGGGTTACAAAATGCGCAATGGATTTATGCAATCAATGCAGGAAGTCATTGTAATCCAACGTATGCAGGCGATACAATTTATGCCTACAGTGAAGTGTTAGAAAAAATTGAACTTGAAGGTCGCAGTGACATTGGGTTATTACGACTAAGAACAGTGGCATTGAAAAATGAAACGCCACAAGCAATTGAATCAGCAAAAGGTGAAGATGGTAAGTATCTTCCAAATGTTGTATTGGATTTAGACTACACGGTAGTCATACCAACAAAAAAATAAAAAATGATATAAGGAAACAAAATGACACATCCAAATGAAGCACTATTTGAAGCAGGTAAAAGTTTACCAATTATTCCAACATGCGAGCACTTTGCAGGAAGTGAAAAGTTGATTAAAAAAGGGTTCGAGATGCAACGAAAACTGGGACCTGTATTTGATATCACATGCGATTGTGAAGATGGCGCTGAAACAGGAAAAGAGGTTGAACACGCACAGATGATTGTACGAGTGGTGAACTCCCAAGAGAACCCTTATGGTATGGCTGGAACACGAATCCATGACTTCTCACACCCTGATTGGAGACAAGATGTGGACATCTTAGTTCCTGGAGCTGGTGAAAAGTTAGCGTACATTACATTGCCAAAAACAACATCATATGAAGATGTTAAAACGCAAATTGAGTATATTCAAAAAGTAGCCAAAGATTCAGGGATTACAAGAGAGATTCCTATTCATATCTTGATTGAGACACATGGAGCACTTCAAGATGTAGAGAAGATTGCAACATTGCCTTGGTTACAAGTTCTTGACTTTGGTTTGATGGACTTTGTTTCAGGATACCAAGGAGCCATTCCCGCAATCAACATGAGAAGCCCGGGTCAGTTTGAACACCGATTGATTGGTGCAGCAAAAGCAAAAGTGTGCCAAGCAGCGATTCAAAACCATGTGATTCCTTGTCATAACGTAACGCTTGATTTGAAAAACCCTTATCAAACATACAAAGACGCAGAACGTGCACGAAACGAGTTTGGATTTATGAGAATGTGGTCAATTTACCCAACACAAGTTCAAGCCATTGTAGATGCAATGAAACCAGACTTCACTGAACTAGAAGCAGCACAAAATATTTTAGTCGCAGCTCAAGATGCTGAGTGGGGACCTATTCAGTATGATGGAGAGTTGCATGATCGAGCCACATACCGATACTTCTGGGAGTTAGTACAAAGAGCAAAATACTCTGGAACCAAACTTCACGATGAGGTTGAGAAGCGATTCTTCTCATAATCTTAGATTGAAAAGATAAGAAAAAAATTTAAAGAAAACTTTTAGGAAAAGAGGTTATCCTCTTTTTCTATTTTATTCGAAAGGACATACAATGAAACAACTGATTCAAACAGTCGTCACACATCTCGCCGTCGCCCTTGGGCTTGTCAAGGTCGTCAAAATGGCAGAGTATAGTAGGCGCTGTTAAAAGTTAAAAAAATTTAAAAACTAACAGAGACTCTTTTCTCAACTTCTACTATACACAAATCCTGTCAATACAACTCAACTGTAAAACTTCTGTTAAATATATAACACAAGGTTAATATTATGAACAAACATACATTTTCATTAGAGGATTTAAAAGATTATTTAGGTTTTGGTGTTGCTGGCAACTTTGCAAATCACTTAGGTGAAGCAGGGGAGGCTGATGGTTTTTCTCAAATTCAAACAAAAGAGAAAGATGCACCCAAAGGGCTTTTCCCGTTTTACATACCAAATCACAACAGTTTTTTAGGAGAATTTCCTATTTGTAATAACACGATTAATCACAATGAGATTGAACAACTTCAAGTTGAAGCCGAAGTTGCTTTGATTTGTGATTTTAAATATAAAGAGGGGAAGTTGCTTGACATTGTTCCTCAATACTTCAGTGCGTTTAATGATTGTTCCAATCGTATTCAAAATGATAAGAAGTTGAGTACGAAAAAGAATTGGGGCAAAGCATCAAAAGGGATTTCATCTGAGTTTATCAAGATTGATGAATTCACACAAAAAGGTGTTTTAGACAAATTTCATATCGCTTCATTTGTACGACGAGATGGGATTTTACAAGATTATGGGACGCTCAGTGCCGTTAACTCTTATTCATACTTTTTTGAGCAGTTAAAGACATGGATGATAGAGAAATTCAATGCTCAAGAAGATTGTGGACCACTTGAAGAGTTAAGTCCATTGATTCAAAACATTGAAGGTAAAAAAGGTTTGCTTATCGCTGCAGGAGCGACGGCATACACCGAGTTTGGGAAAACCAACTTTTTGAAAAAAGGAGATGAAGTTTTTATTTATGTATATAATGCACACTTCCACTCTTATCAAGACATCATCAACGATATTTCAGGAGGGGACGTACACCTTTCTCAATGCAGTAAGTTGCACCAAATTGTAGAGTAATAGGGTGGGTTTATTCTGCTTATATTAAGAGCAGAATAAGCCATTGCTGATTTTTTTAAAATAACGATATGATTTATTTTTTAATCCTATTTGATACCTTTATGCTACCAATTTATGTTATGATTATTGTATAAGAATAAAGGAGCGTGAGATGGACAAGTCAAAATATAAAAGTTTTGGAAATAAACTTTTAGTTTATATATTAGGAACGACATTTGTAACGTTTAGTTTAACAATTTTTTTTGTGACTAAATTCTCTTATGAAACCGCACAAAAGGGTGTGCAGAGTTTGATATCTGAAGCTTCAGGGAAATATTCAGCAGAGATACAAAATAGGATTAACCAAACCATTGTGATAGCTAAAGCAATGGCATTTAAATTTGAAGAGTCTCTTAATACTGATACAAAATTAAGTGAGCAAGAGACGATAGCGTATATCAAATCTTTATTAAAATACAATGACGACATTTTAGGTTTTTGGTTTAAAATCAAAGACAAAGAGCTTCTTTTTAGTGCAAATATGGATTCAAAGTCTCAAAATGGATATGATAAATTTGGTCAATTTAACCCCTATATTGTTAAATCAAATACGGGCATAAAAGTTCAAGCAGGCGCACCTTACAATGAAGAGGATGCTTGGATTGGAGGCCCTAAAAAGGCGGGAAAAACATATATTACTGAGCCTTATTTGTATGATGTGGATGGTCAAAAAGTGTTAATGGCAACCATTGGTATTCCATTGTATCACAATGGAGAATATTTTGGAGTCTGTGGTATTGATATCAGCTTAGATACGCTTAATAAAATGATCGATTCTGTTAATATTTTTGAACATGCCTATGCTTTTATTATTGACAGTCATGGTATTATCGTCAGCCATCCCAATAAAACGTTAAGAACGAAAAAATTGATTGAAGTGGCGAATAATGATGCAGATTATATACAATTGCTTGAAAACTCAAAAGCCAATAAAGATACGCAGTTTATGAAAATTTCTTACGAAGATGGTTTGGAATCATTGTATTATTCTAACCCCTTCAGTATTATTGATACAGGAACCAATTGGACGTTTGTGATTAATGCACCCAAAAAAGAGTATCTGGCCAATGCTAATTTTATCAGAAATTTTTCTATTACAGCTTCAATTGTGTGTTTGGTCATTATCGCAATCATCATTTTCTTAATCGTTCGAAAACTCAATTATAACCTCGAAGCCATTTCTACAGGGTTAGCTTCATTTTTCAGATATTTAAATAAAGAATCTAATAACACAGAGCAGATCACAATGGTATCCAATGATGAGTTTGGAAAAATGGCCAAAGAGATCAATAATAATGTAGAGATTATAAAAGTAGCCATTGAAAAAGACAATAAACTCATTGATGAAGTTAAAACAATTGTTAACAAAGTGAGTGATGGATACCTTGATGGGCATATTAATGCCAGCACAACAAATGATTCATTAAATGAATTAAAAAATCTTTTAAACGATATGTTACTTAATTTACAAACTCTTATTGGTAAGGATTTAAATGAAATCAGTGATACCTTAGCAAAATATACACAAAGAGATTTCACAGCCAGACTCGATGTTCAAAAGAGCGGTAAGATAGGTAAAGAGCTTATTAAAATGAATAAAATGATGACCGATATGTTGCAAAGCAGTCAAAATGATGGGCTTTCATTGAAAAAAAGTGCTGATGAATTAAGCAGCAGTGTGGGGACATTGAGTAAAAATGCGAGCGAACAAGCGGCTTCACTGGAAGAGACTGCCGCATCCATTGATGAAATCACTGGAAACATTCAACAAACAAGTGAAAAAGCACAAGAGATGTTAAAGGTTTCTAATCATACAAAAACATCGGCCAATGAAGGTAAAAATTTGGCAAACGATACGGTTAAAGCAATGGAACAAATCAATGAAACAGTACAAAATATCAATGAAGCCATTTCGGTCATTGACCAAATCGCATTCCAAACCAATATTTTATCACTCAATGCCGCAGTGGAAGCTGCAACTGCAGGAGAAGCAGGAAAAGGCTTTGCTGTAGTTGCACAAGAGGTACGTAACCTTGCAGCACGAAGTGCAGAAGCCGCCAAAGAGATTAAAGAGTTGGTTGAAAGCGCAACGGTTCGTGCTGATAATGGGAAAGTCATCAGTGGTAAAATGATTGAAGGATTCAGTGAATTAGAACAGAAAATTGAAACCACGAATACTTTAATCGATGATGTTTCCAATGCCGCCAAAGAGCAAACCATTGGTATGACACAAATTGCTGATGCCATGAATCAATTGGACAAATTCACACAAGAGAATGCGGCCATTGCGGATAAAACAAATGACATTGCCAAAGAGACCAATCTCATTGCACTTGAAGTGGTTAAAAATGTCAACAGAAATAATTTTGAAGGTAAAAATATACAAGGGCAGAGTATTTCAATGGAGCAAACAACCAAAAAAGTGCCTAAAAATACAGCCAAAGTTGAGTCTAAGCGTGAAATAGAAACAGAACAAGAGAGTGAAGAGTGGGAGAATTTTTAAATTCTCTCACAATATTGTGCGCTTATAAATCTTCCATTTTTTTAAAAACAATGCCGCTTCGCCCAATGTTATCGGGCATACCATCAAAGCGTTCATTAAAAAGACCGTCTTGGGCATATTGAGATTTGATTTCAAGTAGGATGGGCGTGGTTTTCCCCGGCAAATCTATTTTGTCATAAAACTCACAAAACAGTGCGGTTTGTGAAGAGGCAATCATCGGAGGAAACTGCTCCAACACTCTTTTAGTTTCTATGTTATATGTTTCTACTTCACTTTCATTTTTATCAAGCATATTGGCGCACAGTTTCACCTCTTCCACATTTTTTTCATTGGCAAAACAGATGGTTGCTTTTTTGTGTTTTAAGATGTTTGCTAAAGAGTCTTTAGGGATGCCTTCCTCTTTTTGCCCAATAGAAACTATTATCACAGCTGGGTCACTTGAAAGTGGGGTGAAGTATGAAAAGGGTGCTGCGTTGATGATGCCTTCATCTTCCGTTACTATCCAAGCAATGGGTCTTGGAATAACGGTATTGGACATGAGTTTGTATCGTCGTATAGATTCTAATTCGTTGTAGTTAATAATCATAAAAAGCCTTTACAATATTTTTATGATAGTGTACCAAAGAGTTTTTTAAAGCTCTTTTGGTTCACCGAAGAAGTATCCTTGTGAGTAGTCAATACCAATCTTTTTGACCGCATTATACACATTTTGAGAGTGGATATACTCTGCAATGGTTTCAATGTTCATCTTTTTCGCAAACTCTAAAATGGTTTGAGTCACCAGTTGTGATTTTGGATTGGTATCAATATCTTTGATCATGGATGCATCAATTTTAATGTAATCGACTTTGAGTTTCATGAGATATTCAAAGTTTGAGTATCCTGTACCAAAGTCATCAATCGAGATTTTTGCGCCGTAGTTTTTCACTTCATTGATAAATTCAAGTACCTCTTCAAAGTTTTCAATCCCTTCAGACTCAATGATTTCAAAGACCACGCGATCCCCCAGTTTGTATTCAGAGAGTTTATCTAAAATGGTTTTGTGTACCATTTCGTTTAAAATATCTTGCACGGTGATATTAATAGAGACTTGGTACGGCAAGTGTTTGAACTTGCTGAAGGTTTTATCCAACATGATACGTGTGAGTTGAGGATAGAGTTTATTCTTTTTGGCCAACTCTAAAAAGTGAATTGGTGAGATATAATCCCCATTGTCATCCACCATTCGCATAAGCGCTTCATATTTGACCACCTCTTGTGTTTGAGTGTCCACGATGGGTTGGAACAGAGGTTCAATTTTGTCATTGTATATGGCATCTTTGATACGTTGTGACCATTTTAAGTTTTGTTCATACTCATGCTCAATATTCATACTTGCTTCATAAATAAGATACTTTTTCTTTTTCTTTTTCGCCAGTTTCATCGCAATATCGGCATTGTTCAATAAGTAGTTGTGTCCGTATGCCACCCCGATGGTGGCGTTGATAAAGACTTCTGAATGATTGGCAATATAGGTATTGTTTTCAATTGTGGTATTAAGCATCATGGCAAAGGTTTTGATCTCTTCATATTCAATATCTTTGGGATAATAAATCGCATATTCATCCGCATGCAGTTTAAACAACACCGCTTCAGCTGGTATGCTTCTTTCTAATACTTCGGCAGTACTTTTTAAAACATCATCACCTACCTCTTCTCCATAAAGGTCATTGAGTTCTTGGAACTTATCAATGTTTAAAATCAGTAAAATGGCATTGGTTTTTGAATTCATCAGTTCAAGCAGTCGTTTTCGGTTTGGAAGTCCTGTGAGTTCATCGTTGTAAAATTGGAACTCTAAAGAGTCAAGCATATTGTTAAAGACGGTTTGCATGGAGTGAATCTCTTGAATATCGTGTTCTTCCACGAGTCTTTGAGTGATGTCTTTATTGGTTGAAATTTGGTTAACGTTGGTGACAAAGTTTTTAATTGGTCGGATCAAATATCGGTCAAGTTTTACAAACAGTGCAATGAATACAATGATTGAAAAGGTGATGACAAATCCTACAAAAAAGTTAATGAGTGAGGAGAGTGAAATTTTCAGATCAATGATGGGATACGAAATATCAATCACCCCTAAAACACTTCCAACTTGCGCTTGTGTATGACAGGTTAAACACTCTTCTTTGGCAATGACGGGATAGTAGTACTCAATGTTTGAGTCATCAATGAGGTTGAATACCTCCTCTTTATTGAGTGCTTTTTGAATGTATGGATTGGTGGTTCGAGCTTCCAAATCTCGTGATATTTCTCCAAATTGTTTGGATACAACATCGCTTCGGTAGACATTGACAAGCATGTTTTCATCAATATTATTGACTCTTTGAATGATGTTTTGTAAGTCCTGTTTAGTCCACCCTTTTGACATGGAAGAGTAGAGCGTTTCAAACACCAATTGGGTCGTTTTTTTGGCATCAATACGCGTGAGTTTCTCAATGGCGTCTTTCTTCATCACTTGTGCATAGATAAATGCAATCGCCAAAGTGATTGCAAGTGTGATCAGAATACTGCGTAATATAAGTTTTTTGTAGGTGGTTTTTTTGCTGTTGGTCATAAACCCTCTTGTAACATTTTTGATATATTCTATTGTATACTATATTAGCTTTAAAGTTCGTTTTGACTATCATAAATTAGAAATAAAATAAGCAAAATAATTTTTTTTCGTTAAAAATAAGGAAATTTTATGAAATATGTTGGAGCACATGTCAGTGCCAGTGGAGGAGTCTTTAATGCTCCGATTAATGCCACGGCCATTGGCGCAAAAGCGTTCGCCCTTTTTACAAAAAATCAACGACAATGGGCGGCTAAAGAGTTGGATACAAAGACCATTGATAAGTGGTTTGAAGAGTTAGAAAAGAGTCAAATACAACCTAAACACATTTTACCTCATGACAGTTATTTGATCAATTTAGGACACCCTGAAGAGGATAAACGACAAAAATCGTTGGAGAGTTTTATTCACGAACTGCAACGATGTGAGACGTTGAAACTGGATCGACTGAACTTTCACCCTGGAAGTCACTTGCGTAAAATCAGTGAAGAGCAGTGTTTGGATAGAATCGCACTTTCGATGAATCAAGCCATTGATGCGACCAATGATGTGAAATTGATCATTGAAAACACAGCGGGTCAAGGAAGCAACTTGGGGTATAAGTTTGAACATTTGGCGTACATCATTGATAAAATAGAAGATAAAAGCAGAGTGGGGGTCTGTATTGACACCTGTCATATGTTTACAGCAGGGTATGACATACGAACACGCGAAGCGTATGATAAAACATGGGCTGAGTTTGACAACATTGTAGGGCGAAAATACCTTATGGGAATGCACTTAAATGACTCTAAACCAGAGCTTGGAAGCAAAGTTGACCGACATGACTCTTTGGGAAAAGGGAAAATTGGTTGGGATGCGTTTGAGTTTATTATGAATGATGATAGAATGGATGATATTCCGATGGTACTTGAAACGATTGATGAGGAGATTTGGGCGGAGGAGATTGCTAATTTATATAAATTAGTGAAGTAGACTTAAAATAACAGACAGCTTTCGTCATATCTCTGCGTTGAAAAGAAAAATTTACATAGTCATTTACCTCACGTAAACTCCTACGTATATTTTTCTTTTCTGCCTTAATCTATCTAAAAATCTGACTATTCTTTTAAGTCTTTTGAAATATATTTTATAAACATTGTTTCTTTGGAATTTTAATATTTTTAATTAATTATAGCTTTTAACTCATTAACCGTTAACCAAGGTTTTCGTCTATGTAACATTTTATGGCAGTTTGAACAAACAAGGGAGATATCCTCTATCCTTGTCTTTTGATCTTCTTTTAGTTCTGAAACGCCAATATTATGATGCCCTTCTATAAAATCTGTTCCAATTTTTCCATAGGTTTTTTCAAAGTCAAATCCACAAACTTCGCAATATAATTTTCCTATCTCTTTTTTAAATTTTATTTTTGCAAGTTTTATAATTTTTGAGTCTCTTTCTCTTACAAGATGTCGTCTGTATTTTGATTTTCCTTCTTGTACTGAATAGTCATTATCTATTATTTCAATTGAATTTTCTAATAACTGTAAGTTTTCTACTTTCCAGATGGATTTTATTTCTTTTACTTTATGTATATTTTTTATAAGAGGGATATTTTTCAAAAAGTAATGATATAAACCTTCTATTTTTTTTCTTCCAACATTTTTATCTAAATACATTTTCTTAGTAGCAAGATTACTAAGTAGTGCATTTACTGTTCTCGATGGAGTTTTTGCCTCTTTAAAACCATAGTAGTTATTTAGTATTATATGCTTATAAACATCTTTATAGCTAGAAGGTTCATTTAACTCTTCAAGACTTTTTAGTATGGCATTATATAAAGTATTTGTTTTCATATAAACATTATAACAAATACCTAATAGAATATTAGATAAAATCATTAGTAAAAATTATTTATGAAAACTTAGGAATAAAATATATGACAACTACTGCAAATGTAGGATTTGAAAAAGAACTTTTTAAGATGGCTGATAAGCTTAGAAACAATATGGATGCGGGAGAGTATAAACACATTGTTTTAGGTCTTATTTTCTTAAAATATATCTCTGATAAATTTAATGAACGTTATGAAAAACTTGTACAAGAAGGTGATGGTTTTGAGGAAGATAAAGATGAATATATCATGGATAATATTTTTTGGGTCCCAAAAGAATCAAGATGGCAAGTTTTAAGAGATAATGCAAATTCACCAGAAATAGGAAAATTAGTAGACAATGCCCTTTTGCAAATAGAAAAAGAGAATAACTCTTTAAAGGGTGTAATGGACAAAAGATATGCAAAACCAGATTTAGATAAAACAAAACTTGGAGAGCTTATTACTTTGATTACAAATGTATCTGCAAAATATCATGATGAAAAAGATTTGATGGGTAGAGTATATGAATACTTTTTAAATGCTTTTGCTGATATTACAGGGGGTGAGTTTTATACTCCAACTTCTGTTGTAAAAACTATTGTTGAGATGATAGAACCATATAAAGGAAGAGTGTATGACCCAGCTTGTGGAAGTGGTGGTATGTTTATTCAGTCTGGAAAATTTATTCAAGAGCATTCACAAAATATAAATAATATCTCAATATATGGGCAAGAGAGTAATCCTACTACTTGGAGATTGTGTAAAATGAACTTGGCTATTCGTGGTCTTGATGGGAATCTTGGTGCTCACCATGCAGATAGTTTTCACAACGATTTGCACAAAAATCTTAAAGCAGATTTTGCTATGGCGAATCCCCCTTTTAATATCTCTGATTGGGGAGGAGAGAGACTTAAAGATGATGATAGATGGCAATGGGGAATTCCTCCTGTTGGAAATGCAAACTATGCTTGGCTATCTCATATCCTAACTCATCTTGGAACTAGAGCAGGACTAGGTGCAGTTGTACTTGCAAATGGAAGTCTTAGCTCAAATACTTCAAATGAAGGCAATATAAGACGGGCTATGATAGAAGATGACAAAGTAGATGCCATCGTTGCACTTCCTGATAAACTTTTTTACTCTACAGGTATTCCTGTATGTCTTTGGATACTTTCTCAAAATAAATCCCATGAAAACTATAGAAATAGATGTGGTGAAACACTTTTTATAGATGCAAGAAATCTTGGGGAGATGGTTACAAGAAAACACCGTGAATTAAGTGAAGAGGAAATTAAATCCATAGCTAGCACTTATCATGCATATAAAAACAAAGAGGGAAATTATAAAGATATAAAAGGATTTTGCAAGTGTGCACGCCTTGAAGAGATACAAAAACATGATTATGTGTTAACTCCTGGGCGATATGTAGGAATAGCTCAAGAAGAAGATGATGGTATACCTTTTGAAGAGAAAATGACAAAGTTATCCACTCAACTAAAAGAGCAGTTTGAGAAGTCAAATATTTTAGAAAAACAGATAAAAGAGAATCTAAAAGGCTTAGGCTATGACATTAATTGAGCAGATTACTTTAGGAGAGAGTAAGACTTTAGAGTTTAAGCAAGAACTACCAGAAAATAAAAAAATAGCTAAAACAGTAATCTCTTTTTCCAATACAGCTGGAGGAAAACTAATCATTGGAGTAGATGATGATAGAAATATAGTAGGAATAGAAGAGGAAAATATCTTTGAAGTTCAAGATAAAATAGCTTCTATTATCTATGATAACTGTACTCCAAATATTCTTCCTGAAATCTATACTGTAAATTGTGAAGAAAAACTCCTTTTAGTAGTAGAAGTTTTTAGGGGAAACCTTTTGCCCTATTATCTAAAAAGTGAAGGTAAAAATCAAGGAACTTACATACGAGTAGGTGCAAGTAATAGAAAAGCAGAGTATGAAAATATCCTTGAACTAGAGAGACAAAAAAGAAATATAGGTTTTGATGAAGAGGTAAATTATGAGATTGAATTTGAATCTTTAGACTTAACACCACTATATGAGAGTTTTAAAAGTGCAGGAAAAACTTTAGATGAGAAAAAGTTAGAGAACCTAAAACTTATCAAAAAAGAGTCAAGTAAAACCTATGCTACAAATGCTTTGCTTATCATCCTTGGAACCTTTTCTCACACTAGTGTAAAGTGCGCAAAATTTAAAGGTATCACCATGGATATGTTTATAGATAAAAAAGAGTACCAAAGAGATATTTTCTCAAACCTTGAAAATACACAAAACTTTATACTAAATCATATAAATCTAAAAGGTGAGATAAAAGCACTCCAAAGAACAGATACCTATGAGATACCCCTTGTAGCCCTAAGAGAAGCTTTGATAAATGCTTTTATTCATAGGGACTATACCAATAGTGGAAGGGATATAAAAGTAGGGGTCTATGATGATATTGTAAATATTGTAAGCCCTGGAAGCTTCCCAAATACTATCACAAAAGAGGATATAGAAAATGGTCGAAGTGAGACTAGAAACAAAGTATTAGCAAATATTTTTAAAGAGTTGGGACTAATAGAACAGTGGGGAAGTGGAATAAAAAGGATAAAAAACCTTTGTCTTGAAAGTGATTTAAAAGAGCCAATGATAGAAGAAAAAAATGACTTTGTAGATGTGGAGTTTTATCGTCCGAAAGATATAAAAACGGACGATTACAAACGAATACCGCCGGAAACCGCCGGAATACCACCGGAAACCGCCGGAATACTAACTGAGCAAGAAAAAACAGTGCTAGAACAAATATATTTAAATAAAACTATTACCCCAAAAGAGGTAGAAAAGCTTTTAAATCTAAAGGATAGAAGAGTAAGGGAAATACTAAGCCAAATGCTTGATAAGAAAGTGATTATAAGATGTGGAAGTGGTAGAAATACTTATTATGAGGTGGCAAAGTGAGTAATGGATTACCTCAAGGGTGGAAAGAAAAACAGCTTAGTTTATTTATTGATATTAAACATGGATATGCCTTTAAAGGGAAAGACTTTTCAGATAATGAGACAAAATATATTCTTTTAACTCCTGGAAATTTTAAAATATTAGGAGGATTTAAATCTGATAAATTTAAATATTATTCAAAAAATGGATATATTCCTGAAGAGTATATTTTAAATCAAAATGATTTATTAGTTACAATGACTGATTTGAGTAAGGCGGGAGATACTTTAGGATATCCATTATTAGTTCCAACCCTAGATAATAAAGTTTTACTACATAATCAAAGATTAGGGAAAATAGAATTTCTTAATGATGATTTACATAAAATTTTTTTATATTATATTTTTTGTTCAAATGATTACAGAGGTCATGTATTAGGAAGTGCAACGGGAACAACAGTCCGACATACAGCTCCAAATAGAATTATGAATTTTCAAATAAAATATCCATCAGATATAAATGAACAAAAAAGAATAGCAGATATTTTGTCTGGTTTTGATGATAAAATAGAAACCAATAATCAAATAAATCAAACCTTAGAAGAGATGGCAAGTACACTTTTTAAAGAGTGGTTTGAAAACTTCAATTTTCCAAATAATCAAGGCAAACCCTATAAAGATAGTGGTGGAGAGATGAAACCAAGCGAATTGGGGAAAATACCTATTGATTGGGAAGTGAAAAAGCTCGAAAAAATTGTCTCAATGAAATATGGGAAAATGCCTAATAAAAAAGATTTAGTTTCTAAAGGTTATCCTGTTTATAGTGGTTACAAAATTTCAGGTTTTCATAAAGAGTATTTATATGAAAATAGTGAATTAATTATTGTAGCAAGAGGTGTTGGGGGAACTGGGGATGTCAAGTTTTCACCTAAAAAATCATGGATAACTAACTTATCAATTGTATTACCATTAGATGAGGAAGAAATTAAATATTACTTATTTTATGTCTTAACTAGAAAGAAGTTAAGATATTTAGATTCTGGTTCCGCACAGTCTCAAATAACAATAAGTGATTTAAATATGCTAAAAATAATATTTCCTAAAAAAGAAATTTTAGATAATTATTATACTTTATCAAAACCAATTTTTGAACAAATCCAACAAAATCAACAACAAAATAAAATATTAAAACAACAAAGAGATTCTCTTTTACCAAAACTTATAAGTGGTGAGATAAGGGTATAAGATGACAATAAAACATGTAGAGGATTATTTGAAAAGTGTCAAAGAACAAATAAAAAGTTTGGAATTACCCGCAGAGAAACAATATACCAACTATTTTAGAGGTCAAAGTAATGCAAATTGGGATTTGGTACCAAGTGTATTTCGAGACCATCTGTTCAATGAACACAATCTTTACCATGAAATGGAAAGAAACCTTTATAATGAGATGTCAAAACTTAGTTCAGTCATAGATAAGCTTGTATATATGCAACACCAAGGCTTACCAACTAGACTTTTAGATATCACAAAAAACTCTTTAGTGGCTTTATATTTTGCTTGTATTACTCATCAAAAATGTGAAAAAGAGTGTACTGATAAGAAAGATTGCAAAAAATGTAGTGACGGAGCGGTATATATTTTTAGCGAACTTGAAAATTATGATAAAAAAGAGGTAGATATTATCTCTTTACTTCCAAAAGTAAAGTATGATTTTGGAATAAATAGTTTTTATAGTTTTGTAAAAGAGCAGTTAGGCATAGAGCTTTCAAAAAAAGAGTTAGAGAGAATACTTAACAAAGAGTTTGCATTAGTAAAAAGTAATAAAAATAATAACAGAGTGATAAAACAAGATGGAGATTTTTTTATTTTTTCAAATAAAAGCAGCTATGATAAAAAAATAAAATTTGATGTAAAAAGGGATGAAAATAGAATTATCATTCCTAAAGAGTATAAAAAACAATTGCTTGAAGAACTTGATCAAATAGGAATAAATAGATATAGCTTATTCCCTGAACCAGAACATTTAGCAAAATACTTAAAACACAACTATGTAGACAATGAAAGTGAGAAAGAAAAAGTAGTTTCTTATGAAGAGGTAAGTGTAGAGATAGAAGAGAAAAAAGATTATAAAACAAAAGTTTTAGAATATATAGAAAAAAGATTCCCTCAAAATAAAGCACTTTATGAGTTTATTGTAAACAATGATATATCAAGAACAAAAGTAAGAGAAAAACTTTCATTGTTAGGTTACGAAGAGATAGGTGTTTTAGATATGGATAAATTTGATAATTTTATTGATAGTTTAGAAATACCAAAAAATATAAATGATTTGGTTTTATAAAAGGTATAAAAATGGAATATAAAGTATTTTTCGATGAAACATGCCACTTAGAGAATGATGGTATAAATATTATGGGTGGAGGAGCAATCTTTTGTAAAAAAGAGAAATTTACAGAAGCCACTAGATATATTAAATACTTAAAATATAAACATAATGCTTTTCATGAGCTAAAATGGACTAAAGTTAGTCCATCTGGGATAGAGTTTTATAAAGCACTAATAGATTATTTCTTTGAAAGCGATTTTTTGAGATTTCGTGCGATTACAAGTGATAAAACTGTATTAGACCACAATACTTATAATGATGGTAGTCATGATAATTTTTATTATAAACTGATGTATTTAGCTTTTGAACCGATGTTAGAAGTAAACAATAATTATTATGTTTATACAGACTATAAAGACTCCAATGGAGCTGAACAATTAAGGATCTTAGAACAATATTTAGTATCAAAAAAACATCATAATATTATTCTAAATTTTCAAATGATTCGTTCCCATGAAGCAGTATTATTACAGTTAGCAGATTTTTTAATAGGTGCAATTGTATACAAAAAAAGAGAAGATATAGAACATAGAAGTGAGATTAAAAATAAAATTTATGACCATATAGAACAAAAACATGGACGAAGTTTATTACTGAATACATCAAGAGAAGAGTCAAAGTTTAATATCTTTCATCATCAAGCAGGATACGGTAGATGACAAGTCTTATAGTTCAATATGATAGTACTAAAACAGTTAGGGAAAATTTAGAAATTTTATACAAATACTTTGAAGATGATTTTATAATTAATACAACAGTTTTAAATAATCAATATAATATTGATATAGATATGAATTCAATGAAAAGAAGTAAACCTAAGATATTTTGGCATGTGATAACAAGAGAAAAAGAAGTTTGGGTTAGAAGAGGTAGAATTAAACAAAAGAAAAAAATAAGAAAATTTGATAAAAATCGTGCAAAAAGAATAAGATGGATAAAATATCTAATACAAAATTTTAATAAAATTGAAGAAAATATATTTGCTTTTTTTTATAGAGAGACAGAAGGTCAAAATAGAGGAAAACTTCGTTTGTATATTTGGGCAAAATCGCATGATTATGTTGTAATTATAGAAAAACTAAATATAAACAGCAGTTTTTTAGTAACAGCTTTTTATATTGATGATAATTATAATAAATCGACATATCAAGATAGATATGAAAAGTCAGGTGATTTGAATTTAGGATTGTCAACATGGATTTAATAAAAAATGGTCGCCAGTTTGGGCAGGCGAGCACCCCATCTCTTTTTACATCTTTGGTAAATGAGCATAAGAATTATTACTTATATGGGATTAAAGATTACTTAAGTACGGACTTTACTATAATTGAAAGGGTTTTAACCTAATGAATAACTTTTACGAAAACAATTTAGAACAAGCAGTAATACAAATCTTTGAAAATGATTTAGCTTATGAGTATAAAAGTGGTATAGATATAGCTCCAGAAACAGTAGAGAGTGCTAGAGATGATTTTCATGAAGTTATTCTAAAAGAGAAATTCTTTGATAGCTTAAAAAGGATTAATCCTACTATTGCAAAAGATATTTTAGAAGATGTATTCAAACAAGTTATTCACCCAAATTCACCTATGATGAGTGAAAATAATAAGACCTTTCATAAGTATTTAGTAGAAGGTGTGGATGTTGTCTATAAAGATAAAGATGGAAATGACAAAGGGGACAAGGTATATCTTTTTGATTTTAAAGATATTTCAAAAAATGAATTTCTGATAGTCAATCAGTTTACTATCGTAGAGTTTGATGAGAGACGACCTGATTTGATAGTTTTTATAAATGGCTTGCCTCTGGTTGTTTTTGAGTTAAAGTCCTTATCAAATGAAAAAGTAGGGTGTGAAAAAGCTTATAATCAATTGCAAACTTATATAAAAAAGATTCCAAGTCTATTTAATACAAATGCTTTTATGGTGATAAGTGATGGAGTAAATGCCAAAGCTGGAACCATAAGCTCAAATCTTGAGAGATTTAGTGCTTGGAAAAGTGTAGATGGAGTAAAATTAAATTCACATATTCAAATAGAAACTTTACTTTTAGGAATGTTTGAAAAAAGTAGACTTTTAGATATTATAAAAAACTTTATTGTTTTTGTAGAAGATGGGGTAAAAAGCACAAAGATATTAAGTGCCTATCATCAATATTTTGCAGTAAAAAAAGCAGTGGATTCTACGGTAAGCTCAATCTTAGAGAAATCAAAAAAAGCAGGTCTTGTATGGCATACACAAGGAAGTGGAAAATCACTCTCTATGGTATTTTATACAAGCTCTATCATACAAGCTTTGAAAAATCCTACGGTAATAATATTAACCGATAGAAATGATTTAGATATGCAACTATTTACTACTTTTTCAAAAGCAAATAGTATCTTAAGACAAACACCAATACAAATAGAAGATAAAGATGATTTAAGAGATAAGTTAAATAGAGAAAGTGGAGGAATAATATTTACCACAATTCAAAAATTTGCTCTAAAAGATGATGAAGTACAAATAGAGTGTTTAAGTGATAGAAGGGATATTATACTTATTGCAGATGAAGCCCACAGAAGTCAATATGGCTTAGAAGCAAAGGTTGACACAAAAACAGGGAAAATAAGCTATGGATATGCCAAACATATTAGAGACGCCTTACCAAATGCAACTTTTATAGGTTTTACAGGAACTCCAATAGAAAATAGTGATAAATCCACAAGGGAGATTTTCGGGGATGAGGTTGATATTTATGATATGACCCAAGCTGTAGAAGATGGCTCAACTGTAAAGATATATTATGAAAGTAGAATTGCAAAACTAAAATTAGATGAAAAAGTTTTAAATGAGATTGATGAAGAGTATGAAAAACTAGAAGATGAAGGCGCACCTATAGAGCTTATTGATGAATCAAAAAGAAAATTCACAAAGCTAGAAGAGATAGTAGGAGATGCCCATAGACTAGAGATGTTAGCTATGGATATAGTAACTCACTATGAAGACAGAGAACTAATACTTGCTCCAAAGTTTTTAGACAAAGCGATGATAGTTTGTATGAATAGAAAAATAGCAGTAAATCTTTATGACCAAATTATTAAACTTCGACCTTCTTGGCATAGTGATGATATGGATAAAGGAAAAATAAAAGTTGTTATGACATCAAGTGCAAGTGATGATGAACTTTTAAAAAAATATGAAACCACAAAAGAGGATAGGGTTTATTTAGCAAAAAGAATCAAAGATATAAATGATGAATTAAAAATAGTAATTGTTGTGGATATGTGGCTTACTGGATTTGATGTACCTTCTATGAGTACAATGTATATTGATAAACCTATGAAATCACACAATCTAATGCAAGCTATAGCTAGAATAAATAGGGTTTTTAAAGACAAAGTAGGTGGACTTGTAGTTGATTATATAGGAATTATGGGCTCACTAAAAGAGGCATTACAAACATATACAAGAAGAGATAAGGATAAAGTTGAGTTAAACCTTGATGAAGCTTTCCATAAGTTAGAAGATTCTTTAACTTTCTTGAGAAAACTTTTTTCAGCTTTTGATTATAGTAGTTTTAAAACAGGAAGCGATAAAAATAGATTAACTCTTATTGGTGATGGTCTAGAACACGTTTTAATAGAAAGTTATGGTGAAGAAAATATAAAAAAAGAGTTTAATAAAAAAGTAAGTGAATTAAATGCAGCACAAACACTTTGTAACTCAATGCTTGATGATGATATGAAACTAGAGATTGCTTATTTTAAAGCAGTAAAAAGTGCTTTAAATAAACTAGAAGGGAAAGAGTTTAATCTAAAAGAGATAAATCAAAGAGTTTTAACTTTAGTAAAAGATTCTATTCAAAAAGATTCAATTTTAGAACTTAATGATATTTTAGGTATCAAACAAAGTGAGTTGGATATTTTTAATGAAGAGTTTCTAAAAGAGATATCTTCAATGAAAAGAAAAAATATAGCTTTAGAACTTCTAAAAAGATTATTATCAAATAAAATAAAAGCGTATGAAAAAACAAACTTAGTTCAGAGTGAAAAATTCTCATTTTTGATGAATGAAGTGATGAACAAATACAATAATAAAGCCCTTACAAATGCAGAAGTGATAGATGAACTTTTAAAAATGTCAAAAGATATGATGGAAGATTTCCTAAAAGGGAATGAACTGGGACTAACAGATGAAGAAAAATCATTTTATGATGCCCTGACAAAGTTTGATACTGTAAAAGAAGCTATGGATGAAAGTGTCTTAAAAGAGTTAGCAATAGAACTTACAAAAACAATACAAAATTCTAAAACAATAGATTGGCAATACAAAGAGAACACAAGAGCTAGAATGAGAAGAGAAGTAAAAAGACTTCTTAAAAAATATAAATATCCACCAGACAATGCAGTAGAAGCTTTAGCTTTAGTGATAAAACAGGTTGAATTGAGTTGTGAAGACTATTAGAATATTTAGTATTCCTTGTGCTCTAACCTTTCTGTGATATAATACGCAAATGCAAAATATAATAACAACACTCATACCCATTTTTTTATTGATTTCGATGGGATATTTCCTAAAGCGATTGAAATTTCCTTCATCAGATTTTTGGCCAATGGCCGACAGATTTACCTATTATATTCTATTTCCTTCTCTTTTGATTTATAAACTCTCAACGGCAAACTTAAGTGAAATCAACAGTTTTGATGTGGTTTTAACAGGGCTTATTGCACTGGTTGCAATGTTGCTTTTAACGATATTCATAGGCTTTTTTAAAAAAGTCAACCCTGCCTCTTTTACGTCCGTCATACAAGGTGCGATTCGTTTTAATACGTACGTCTTTTTAGCCTTGGTGGACGCCTTGTTAGGCGACACGGGGTTAATCACGGCGGCTGTGTTAATTGCGTTTGCCATACCGTTTATCAATTTTTTATGCATCGGGGCGTTTTCATACTATGTGAACAAAGAGGATTTAAATGTCATCAAATTTATTAAATCCATCGCAACGAACCCTTTGATTGTGGCGTGTTTCATTGGTGGAGCGATTAACTTTTTAAGTGTACCCCTGCCTCTGTTTTTTATAAAGATGCTCTCTATTTTAAGTGCCGCGGCACTGCCTTTAGGACTTCTCTCCGTGGGTGTTGGTTTGGAACTGACACATATTAAATCAGCCAAGTATGAACTCTTTGTGGCCACTATTTTAAAGCTGGCGGTTTTCCCTATTGTGATTTTTGCCGTGGGCATGCTCTTTGGTTTAACGCATGAATCCTTAGTTGTGGTGGTGCTGTTTGCATCCATGCCAACGGCCAGTTCAAGTTATATCTTAGCAAGACAACTGGGAGGAGATTTAAAACTGATGTCCTCTATTATCACCGTGCAAACTCTCGTCTCCATTCTCTCCATTGCTTTTATTTTGGGTACCATAAACGCTTAAGAGTTTTTTGTGTATCATCATTGATATACATTTCAAAGGAAGCGTATGATTTTTTTAGTGTTAGTGGGTGTGATTGCCCTTGTGGTGCTGGGACTGAACTGGCACGACAATAACAATTTAGAACAAATAGAAAACCATTTAAAAGCCAAAAAGTGCCAAGCTGTTATCTACTCAAAAGGGGAGTATAAAGGGTTGTGCCCCGATGGTTTATATATTGTACCCAACAGTTTTCGTTTGGATATAGAAAAAAGTCAAACTGTAGTACAATATAATCGTATTAACAATATAGAACAACAAAAAGAGAATCTTTTTCTTCACACCGATGAAAACATCGTTGAAGTAAAGTTCAAAAATGAAAAAAATTTACAACGCTATAAAACAGCGTTACAGGACAAACAATAGATGAAAGATATTATCAAGTTTTTAGAACTTCAAGATATGGAACAAAGCGATATCTATACACAATTGAAGTGTACGGTGGAGGAAGCACGTATTTTACAATACATGCTTAAACAGTATGTGGGAAGCAATGACATTGTGTTGGTGTATGACATATTAGCTGAGTTTTATGATGTGAAAAAACATGAACATCTTGATAAGTTAAATCAGATTAAATCGCTTTTAGAGTTGGGATGGATTGTTCAAAGCAACTTTAACCATCTTAAAATGAGTGAAATCGCAACACTGGAGCTTCTGAATTCAAGTGTGACTTTAAGCAGTATGTTTTTAAAACTACTAGAAGGTGGTTTGACTGAGTTTGTACTTCCTGAAGTCAAACAATACAGCGACCACTTGGAGTATTTGCAAGATCAGTTTTTCAAAATCGATTTGGCACAAAAACTCAATATCTCTAAACACAACTTTGATGCAAGCAGTCCCAATATCAACCGCCTAAAGTCAAAGTTGACCATGCTTGAAAACCGTATCAAAGAGCGTGTGAAGGTCACACCCACTGAAATCATGCTCGAAGGGTTTTTTAAAGACCACGATTTGAATGAACAAGAGCAGACGCTGTTTTTAGCGCTGCTTAAAGAGGAGTATGCAGGTGGGGATGAGTCTATTCGAGATATGAATACGCTTATTGAACTCATTTCAAGTGATGATTATGAAAAAATCAAACACCGAAGTCTGCTTGAAGAGAGTTCAAAACTCGTTTCAAGTGGATTGGTCGATTATGACGAGATGCTCACCCCTTTTGGAGGGATTAATCGAAACTTCTATATTCCTGATGATATTTTGTACAAGATTTCACACCCTACAAAAAAGAAGAGCCGACAAGATAAGATTAAACTTGATGCGTTGATTAAAGAGCAAGATATGTTTGAACTTATTTCATCCAATAAAAGCTTGGACGATGTGGTCTTAAACCCAAAAACAAGAGAGACGTTGGATGCATTATTGAAACAAGTTGACAAAAATGTTGTCAACCGACTCAAAGCGTGGGGAATTAAAGATAAGAAAAAAGGCATCGATGCCAGAATCATCTTTTACGGTGCTGCTGGTACAGGGAAAACATTGACCTCTTTGGCATTGGCTAAATCACTTAAAAAACAAGTATTGAGTTTTGACTGTTCAAAAATTCTTTCCATGTATGTAGGAGAGAGCGAAAAGAACGTACGAGGCATCTTTGATACGTATAAAGAGTTGTGTGAAAAGACCAAAACTGAGCCCATTTTACTTCTAAATGAAGCCGATCAGTTTTTAAGTTCACGTTCAACGGATGGTATGTCAGGCAGTGAAAAGATGCACAATCAGATGCAAAATATCTTTTTAGAACAGATAGAACGCTTTGACGGTATATTAATTGCAACTACAAACTTGCTTGAAAACATTGATAAAGCATTTTCAAGAAGATTTAACTATAAAATTGAGTTTGTAAAACCAAATGAAGAACAACGATTAGAGTTATGGAATAAACTATTGCCAGAAAATTTGCCGCTTGAAAAGAACTTTGATGTCAAAAGCTTGGCACAATACTCTTTAACCGGAGGGCAAATTGAGATGGTGATTAAAAACAGCGCCTATAAAGTGGCGGTCGAAGATGAACCCGTTTTTAAAACTCAAACATTTATTGAAGAGATTGAAAAAGAGTTGAAATCACAATTTGATAAAGAGAGCAAAGTGGGCTTCTTTTAAAAGAGGCCTTTTGTTTGAAATAAGCCTTTTCGGCTTTAATATATCCTTAACACATATTTCGTTTTAATTAGGTATCTGCAAACGAAATAGTCATATCCATTTTGAAGAGGGTGGATGTAATAATTACATGTAACCAGTCGCGATTTAGTAGCATTTTAGCCTCTATTGGCTAATATATAGCATTTATTACTATGTGTAATTATAATTTTTTAATTATATTCAAGGAGACACTTATGAGTCATATGGACTTTGCTCATCCGTATTTTGGTGCATTTTTCATGTTTTTATTGACTTTTGGTGCGTTTATTGCCACAGTGGCATTGGCACGATTGGTCAGTCGAAAACTTGCACGTTTAGATACAGAGAAGCTCAAAACCACACTGTATGAATGTGGACCAGAGGTAACAAAACAGCCAAACACTGTCTCAGTACAATTCTATTTAATGGCACTTTTATTTATTTTGTTTGATGTTGAAATTATCTTTATGTTCCCGTGGGCAGTGGACTTTAAAGTATTGGGATGGTTTGGATTTATTGAGATGATTCTGTTTATTCTTTTATTGACCATTGGATTCATCTATGCATGGAAAAAAGGAGCGCTGGAATGGCACAGCATAAAGTAAACTATTTAAAAGATGGGGGAGCTCCTATCGTTTTAACCTCGATTGATAAGTTTATTAATTTTGGACGAAGTAACTCTGTTTGGCCCATGACATATGGGTTGGCCTGTTGCGCGATTGAGATGATGGCAACGGGTGCTTCACGATATGACTTTGACCGATTTGGTACAATTTTTAGAGCCTCACCAAGACAATCAGACTGTATCGTGATTGCAGGAACACTGACAAAAAAACACGCCGAGTTCATGAGAAGACTCTATGACCAAATGCCTGATCCAAAGTGGGTGATTTCTATGGGAAGTTGTGCCAACACAGGCGGTATGTTTAACACTTATGCAACTGTACAAGGGGCAGATAGAGTCGTTCCTGTAGATATTTATCTTCCAGGGTGTGCACCACGGCCTGAGACACTTCAATACGCCTTGATGATGCTGCAAAAGAAAATCCGAAGAGAGCCTGCAAGTAAAGCCATGAAACGAAAAAGGTTGGTGTAATGAGAGCATATAGTCCTAAAAAAGATGTACAGAGAAAATCGTACTACACAGACAGATTTCATGTGGTACCCCATACGCCTCGATATGATGTGAGTGAAGATACCCTGTTTGCAAAAGATCTTGAAACTATCAAAGCAAAGTTTGATGTCATTGAAGCCTTTTTAGAGCAAGAACACTTGGTTTTTTATATCAAACCAGATGATAACGTCAAAGTATTAACTCTGCTTAAAGAAGAGTTGGAGTTTGATATGCTTATGGAGCTTTCGGCCATTGATTTTATCGCCCAAAAAGGTGGCTTTGAAATCTTCTATGAAATGCTTTCAATGAGCAAACATAAGCGACTTCGAGTGAAAACATTTATCCAAGAGAAACAAGAGCTTCAAAGTGTTGAGGGTGTTTTTAAAATGGCCAACTGGAGTGAACGAGAGATGTATGATATGTATGGGGTGAAAGTGATTAACCACCATAAACTCAAACGAATCTTAATGCCCGATGATTGGTACGACCACCCATTGAGAAAAACATACCCACTTCAAGGGGATGAAGCCGCACAATGGTACGAAGTGGATAAAATTTTTGGTAAAGAAGCCCGAGATATCATTGGACCTGAAGAGCGAGATGGTGCAGCCATTGACCGATACGACACAGAACGATTTGCACGATTGGGGCATGAAGTACCATTTGGTGTCGATATTACCAATGGGAAAGAGCCAGAACATACGCCGTTAGCGTACCAAGAAGAGGGTGGTGTGAAACTCTTTGGTGCACGCATTGTCAAAGAGCTGGATGAAAAAAAATCGGTTCAATTAAAAGAGAGAAGATAGTATGCAACAAAAAGTTAACAGATTAAAACCATTTTTTGAGAACTTAAACTTCGAGCGTGAAGACAACACGATGGTGGTCAACTTTGGACCACAACACCCATCCGCACACGGTCAATTACGACTCATACTTGAACTTCAAGGTGAAGAGATTGTAAAAGCCGTACCTTCGGTAGGCTATCTGCACCGTGGTATGGAGAAAATGGGTGAGAATATGATGTACAACGAGTTCTTACCTACAACAGACCGTATGGACTATATTGCGTCTACTTCAAACAACTACGGGTTTGCATTGGCCGTTGAAAAACTGCTTGGTATTGAAGCACCACGACGAGCAGAAATCATTCGAACCATGCTTTTAGAGCTCAATCGTATCATCTCTCACCTTTTCTGGTTGGCAACACACGCATTGGATGTGGGAGCAATGTCGATTTTCCTTTATGCTTTTAGAGAGCGTGAATTTGCCATGGACTTAATGGAAGACTATTGTGGAGCGCGACTCACACACAGTGCAGTAAGAATTGGAGGCGTGCCTTTAGATCTTCCTGCTTCATGGTGTGAAGACTTAGAGAAATTTTTAAAAATCTTATCTGAAGAGGTTGACAAGTATGAAGGTCTCTTAACAGAGAACAGAATTTGGCGAATGCGTTTAGAAAATGTAGGAATCATCACGCCTGAGTTGGCAAAATCGTGGGGATGTTCAGGCGTGGCATTACGAGGAAGTGGTTTCAAATGGGATTTACGAAAAGAGATGCCATACGGAATCTATCCCGAGCTTGATTTTGAGATTCCATACGCAAATACCTGTGACGCATATGGACGATATAAGTGCTACATGCAAGAGATGAGAGAGTCATCAAAAATTTTACGACAGCTTATTTCTATGTATAAGACAAGTGAACCACAACTGATGGCACACGCACCTGAGTATATCTCCGCTCCTAAAGAGGACATCATGACGCAAAACTACTCTTTAATGCAACACTTTGTACTTGTAACTCAAGGGATGCGACCACCTAAAGGGGAAGTTTATGTGGCAACCGAGTCTCCAAAAGGGGAGTTAGGTTTTATGATTGTCAGTGATGGTTCTCCATACGCATACAAAATGAAGCTTCGTGCACCATCATTTTGGCACACAGGGTTACTTGAAGATTTACTACCAGGACATCAATTGGCGGATGTTGTTACACTCATTGGTAACTTGAACATCGTCTTTGGTGAAATCGACAGATAGGCAAAGACAGAAATGAAACGATTTGATTTAAGACCATTAAAAGATAATTTTTATGACCGTTTGCTTGAGTTGATGGACAAAGAGATTGCACCCAATGAAAATGCAATATTTTTGTTTGAAATTGGGGATTTTAGCCCCATCCAAAAAGTGGCTGATGTGGTGTATGAAAATGACTATACGTTGATGAACTCACTGAAATTCAACGAAGTTGACTGGACGGTTGTGGTTAAAAAAGTAAAAGATGATACGCCACGTGTTAAAGCAGAAGAAGAGCCACCTGCAAAAGCAGTTGTTGCTGACGATGATGAGGATGAATAAATTGAGTAACATCATTCAAACAGATTTGTCCTCACTTGCTCAAAGTGATTTTGTCCTTGTTTTAGGAGAACCTCTGTTTTTAAACAAGGCACTTCAAGAGGCATTGGCAAAATGTGAAGGTTATATTGCTTATATGAATCCCATGGATTATAAAAGTGATGCAATTAAATTTTCACAATACAGCAAGTATGAAGTAGGAAGTGAAGAGGGAATTTGTGCACTTCTTTTAGAGTTTTTTGCACAAGGGTGCTCTTTCGAAGTTCAAGCATTTATTGATGACTTGGATGTGGGGTATTTAAGTGCAGAATCAAGTGTGGGAGAAGAGGAGTTTGAGCAGATGCAAACTGCATACAATCAAGCTTCAACACCAACTTTGGTTGTAAGTACGGATCTATTTGGTCACAGCAAGGCACAAAATATCATGAAGTTATTAAACGCTTTAAACCAATACAGCCAGTTTGCTGTGACTGTCTTGGGTGCCACACCAAGTTTAATTGAAACAATCAATGAAAGCGATGAAACTCTTGAAGAGGTTGAGGAGTTGGATTCGTTTAATGGTGTGGCTATTTATGCCAATACATACTCCTCAAAAGAGTATTTAGTAGGGGGAAGCTCGTTTGCGCGTATTGCAAAAGTGAACGACAATGACCAAGTGAGTATCGTATTTGGTTCCAGTAAGATACAAAAAAAATTTAAACTCGATACAAATTTACAAGGGATGGTTGCACTGTGTAATGACGCAGGGGTAAATGAACTTGATTACCGATATAAACAAGTAAAGATTGAAAAGGTTGATGCATAATGAGTGATATGATTACGTTAACAATTGATGGAAAGACCTGTCAGGCAAAAGAGGGTGAATACCTTTTAAATGTGGCACGAGCAAATGGGATTTATATTCCAGCAATTTGCTACTTAACACGATGTTCTCCCACTTTAGCGTGTCGTTTGTGTTTGGTTGAAGCCGATGAAAAACAGGTGTATGCCTGTAATGCCAAAGTAAAAGAGGGAATGAGGGTTAAAACCGTCACTGAAAGCATTGCCAAAGAGCGACGAGCTATCATGGAAGTGTACGATGTGAATCACCCTTTACAGTGTGGCGTGTGTGACCAAAGTGGAGATTGTGAACTTCAAAACAATACACTTTATATGAAAGTAGACTCACAAAGTTATGCTGTACAAGACGTGCATCGACCAACGGCTCATTGGGGTGTGATGACCTACGACCCAGGGTTGTGTATTGTGTGTGAAAAGTGTGTGACCGTATGTAAAGATATGATCGGATCCAATGCATTAAGCACAGTTAAAAGAGGGGCAGAGGCTTTAGATAAAAGCTATAAAGAGAGCATGCCAAAAGATGCGTATGCGATGTGGAACAAACTTAATAAATCACTCATTGGTTTTGAAGAGGATAAATGTATTGATTGTGGGGAGTGTATCTCTGTGTGCCCCGTTGGAGCACTTGTAAGTACGGATTTCCAATACCGTTCAAACTCTTGGGAGCTGACAAAAATCCCTGCATCAAATCCACATGCCAGTGATTGTTCTCTGATGTATTATGAAGTCAAACACACCTCGATTGAAGATAAAAACCCCACCATTTATCGAGTGACTAATGAACACCATTATGCGAGTTTAAATGGTGCAACGCGATTTGGTTATGATTTTGCCAATACAACTGCAAGTAAAGATGAAGCACAATTTGAAGAGGCGATTGCCGCATTTAAAAAGGCTCAAAGCATCAAGTTTAACTCATATATTACTAATGAAGAAGCACTTATCTTAGAAAAACTTCGAGAGAAATTGGGTGTAAAACTCATCAATGAGGATGCAAAACGATACCAAAACTTCATGAGTGCATATGCCAAAGCCAGTGGCAGTTCACTTTATAGTGCCACACTTGAAGATATTCACAATGCAAACTTTGTGGTTTCTGTTGGGTCATTCTTAAAATCGGATGCACCAAGTGTGAAGTATGCATTTAATAATGCCATCACACTTAATAAAGGGGCAGGGTTATATTTTCACCCCATTGCAGATCCACATATTGAAGGGTTTGGGAAAAAGGGCAAAACCATTGAAACCATTGCACACCGACCAATGAATGAAGAGGCAATTTTGTTTTTACTCTTAGACCTCTTTGGCAAAGATTTACCGCAAGATGTGGCAGATTATTTGACAAGTTTAAAAGAGAAACGAGTTAAAACCATCACTGAAACCATCAAAGAAACAGTCGTTGAAATTGTTAAAGATGAAGAAACGGGTGAAGAAAAAGAGGTAAAGAAGATGGTGCCTAAAAAAGTAGAGACGCAAGTGGAGTATGAGTATACAAAACTGTTGGACTCTATTGGAAGTGATGAGACACTTCTGGATACCATCAATGCCATGTTGGATAAAAAAGACAGCTTTGCACTTATTGTAGGAGAAGATGTGATTTTTCATCCAAAAAGTGAAAACATGGCACGTCTTTGTGGAATGATTGAGAAATATACACCGTTTAACGTGATGGTTGTACCAACACAAACCAATACTTTAGGTGTGAGTCTTATTTGTCAACTTGATGATGAAGCAGAAGGTTTCACCATTGGGTACAATGAAAAAGCCAACTATGAGTTAAGTGCTTTAGGTGATGGCAACTTAGATATGCCAGCACTCAATCAGCAAGAAGGAACATTCACTTCATTAGATAAACGTGTGGTACCAACCAATGTGGCACTGCCATATGGTGGATATGTCTTGAATGATTTGGCCAATGTATTGCTTGAAGAGGATGTGGAATATACCATTGAGTACACTCAAAGTTTACCAACTGCTCAAGGGTTTAAAGCCATTGAGTTTGATGAATTGTCCAATGAGTATAAAAATGACCGAACACAAAACCGAGGCTATGAGCTTAATGCTGCTTCTTTAGAGTGTGAGACATCATTTAGTTTCTTAGAAAAAATTGAGATGATAACAAGCAGTGTGATTTATAAAGCCAATCCAATCAATCAATTCAATGCCTTTACAGCAAAAGCAAAACAACTCGATGATAAAAATGGTTTGTATCTCTCTGAAAGTTTAGCTGAAACCCTCTCTTTAGCAAGTGGAGACAAAGTAAGCATCAGTGCAAATAACGTAGAAGTGATTGCAGATGTAACGGTGGATAATCAAATTGAAGGTGAAGTTGCGTATGTCTCTTATTTTGAGAAAAATTCAGAGACAGAACAACTCTTTACCAACAGTCGTTACAACAGCGCAACCATAAAGAAGGTGTAAGATATGGAAACAAGTATTATCATAGAAACCATTGTTAAAGCCATCATTGTTTTAGCAGTGTTTTCTGCATTAGCAGGATTTACAACCTATATTGAAAGAAAAATCTTAGCATTCATGCAACGAAGACTTGGACCTATGAACGTAGGGCCTCATGGGGTTTTACAACTCATTGCCGATGGTACAAAACTTTTTTGTAAAGAGGATTTTATCCCTGCAAATGCGGTGAAACCTATTTTTAAGATTGCACCAATTATTACTGCAGCAACAGCATTTATTGCCATGACAGCTGTGCCATTTTTCCCCGAGTTTGAGATGTTTGGCTACACCGTACGACCGATTATTGCTGATGTGAACGTTGGGGTTCTGTTTGTGATGGGTGTGGCAGGAATTGGGCTTTATGGTCCACTGTTAGCAGGTATGAGCAGTGCCAATAAGTGGTCGCTTCTAGGTGGAGCACGTACCGCCATACAACTGCTTTCGTATGAGGTGGTTTCGGGACTTTCAATTTTAGCCCCACTGATGATGGTGGGAAGTTTGTCGTTGATTGATATTAACAACTACCAAGCAGGCGGGATTTCAGACTGGTTAATCTGGTCACAACCGTTGGCTTTTGTTCTGTTTGTAATGGCAGGCTTTGCAGAAACCAACCGAACACCGTTTGACTTGCTTGAGCATGAAGCTGAGATTGTTGCAGGGTATGCAACAGAGTATTCTGGTATGCGATGGGGAATGTTTTTTATTGGTGAGTATGCCAACTTATTTACGGTTTGTTTCTTAATTTCACTGATGTTCTTAGGTGGATTTAACGACTTTTATTTTATTCCAGGTGGATTGGCAATTGTTTTAAAAGTGATGTTCTTAATCTTCTTTTTCTTATGGACAAGAGCATCATGGCCACATATCCGACCCGATCAATTGATGTGGTTATGTTGGAAAATATTAATGCCACTGGCAGTAATTAATATCTTAATTACTGGTTTTGTGATGATGTTTTAGGAGCGTGGTATGAGTTTACAAGATTTAAAAGAGAGAAACGTCGGAACACAAGAGTATATGCTTGTGCAAGAGGATGATTATCCTAAAACAGGATGGGAAGAGTTTAAACAAGTGATGAAACGATCAATCAAAGGGGAACTCTTTGGCGGATTGAAAATCACACTTAAGATCATGAAAGAGGCACTGTTTAACAACAACATGCATACGGTTCAATACCCTACAGAAAAACTGCCTATTTCACCACGATACAGAGCGGTACATAAACTGCTTGCACTCTTAGAGTCAGGAGAAAACCGATGCATTGGGTGTGGATTGTGTGAAAAAATTTGTATTTCTAAATGTATTCGAATGGACACGCGCATTGATGAAAACTCACGAAAAGAGGTCTTAGAGTACTCGATTAACTTGGGACGATGTATCTTCTGTGGATATTGTGCAGAAGTGTGTCCAGAGTTAGCCATTGTTCATGGAGGACGGTATGAGAATGCCAGTGAACAACGAGCACACTTTGGACTCAAAGAGGATTTCTTAACGCCATTGGATGAGTTAAAAAATCAACAAGAATATGATGGATTTGGTGCCATTTCGCCTAACGCAGATGAGCGAATGAAAAAAACACCATTGGCATACTAAAAGGAGAAGCATGTTTGAAATCGTAGCGTTTTATCTGTTTGCATTTTTAACCATAGGAATGCTTGGAATAACCGTATTTACCAATAATGCACTCTATGCATTGAGCTCACTGGCAGCGGGTATGATTTTTATCTCTGCATTCTTTTTTTTATTGGATGCGGATTTTTTAGGAGTTGTACAAATTGTTGTTTATACAGGAGCAGTGATGGCACTGTATGCATTTGGTATGATGTTTTTTGACTCCATGTCAGAAGTGAAAGAGAAAATTGCCAATCCACGATTGAAATTTGTTTTATCAGGAATGATTGCACTGTTGGTGGTGATTATTTTTGTGGCACCACTTATTGGTGCAGATGCACAAAAAGGTCTCTATCCTGTGCATCCTGAGTATGGAAATGTGCAAGATGTTGGGGTGGTTCTGTTTACAAAATACCTCATACCATTTGAAGTTGCAGCAGTGATGTTACTGGTTTCAATGATTGGTGGGATTATTTTAGCAAGTAAAAAAATGGATACAAATTTAAGTGAATTAAGTGAAGAGGAAATTGATGCACTACAAGAAGAGAATACGGCAAAGGGGAGCAAATGACACTCAATGATTATTTAATACTCTCGGCTATTATTTTTGCCATTGGTTTGGTAGGGGTGATTCGAAGGAAAAACCTGTTGATGCTGTTTTTCTCAACAGAAATCATGCTTAATGCAGTGAATATTGGTTTGGTGGCTGTTTCAAAGTTTCACCAAGACTTAACGGGGCAAATGTTTGCATTTTTTATCATTGCCATTGCGGCGAGTGAAGTGGCTGTAGGGTTGGGATTACTTATTTTATGGTACAAACGACGAGGTGATATCAACCTTGATACACTGCAAAGCATGAAGGGGTAAAAATGGAAAAATATTTATATATAGCTCTTTTTGCTCCGCTTGTGGGTTCTTTAGTTGCAGCACTGTTTGCAAACCAAACAAAAACATTGTTCACAGGAGTGTTTGCTTCTGCGATGTTGGGTGCGTCAATGATTGCTTCATTAAACTTGCTTTTCCATATTTTTACCACGGAAACCATTCTTCATGTGCGAATGCTCGATTGGATTGTGATAGGAAACCTTGATATCCCCTTTGGATTTGTGGTGGATCAAGTCAGTGTTACCATGATGGTGGTTGTAACAATTGTTTCAACCATGGTACACATTCACTCTATTGGATACATGGATCACGATAAGAGTTTTAATAGATTTTTTGCATGGCTTTCAGCCTTCGTTTTTTCCATGATGATTCTTGTTATGTCCGATAACTTTGCAGGATTGTTTATTGGATGGGAAGGTGTTGGTCTTTGTTCTTGGGGATTGATTGGTTTTTGGTATCACAAAGCCGATATTGCACGAAGCAAAGATATCTATAATACCCCATACTCAACACTTTCTCCTTATTCATCAGTCTCTCCTTCGTATGCAGCGAATGAAGCTTTTATCATGAACAGAGTCGCTGACCTTGGAATGTTGGTGGGGATTTTCTTTATTTACTGGAACATAGGTTCTCTTCAATATGATGTGGTTTTTGAACAAATTGGAACGCTTTCTCATGGGCTTATTATTGCGATTGCTGTGTTTTTATTCATTGGAGCAATGGGGAAATCAGCACAGTTCCCGTTTAATCAATGGTTGGCCAACGCGATGGAAGGACCTACTCCAGTTTCAGCACTTATACACGCAGCAACGATGGTAACTGCTGGGGTCTATTTGGTCATTCGTGCCAATGAGATTTTCACCGTTGTTCCTGAAGTTGGGTACTTTATTGCGGCATTGGGGGCATTTGTAGCAATTTTTGCAGCTTCACAAGCCTTGGTTGCAACCAATATTAAAAAAATCATTGCCTTCTCTACCCTTTCACAGTTAGGATACATGTTTGTAGCTGCTGGTTTGGGTGCATATTGGGTGGCACTGTTTCACCTTGCAACGCACGCTTTCTTTAAATCAGTACTTTTCTTAGGTGCAGGGAATGTGATGCATGCCATGAACGATGAAATCAACATTAAAAACATGGGTGGATTGCACAAACACATGAAAGCAACCTCGATTATTATGACGATTGCTTCAGTTGCATTGGCAGGTATCTTCCCATTGTCGGGGTTCTTCTCAAAAGATTTAATCCTAGAAGTGGCCTTTGGACACCATGCTTATATCATGTGGGCAGTGCTTTGGATAACGGCTGGATTAACTGCGTTCTATTCATTTAGACTTGTGATGTATGTATTCCACGGAGAAGAGAAATATCATGATAAAGGGTATCACCCACATGAGACTTATCCATTTGTGATTGCAGCAATGACACCATTAGCCGTCTTAGCCATCATTGCAGGGTGGTTTAAAGCGCCGTTTGTAGAGATGGTGACTAAAAAACTGCCGGAGTTAGAGATTCACGTGAGTGATACGACACTTTATACGCTTATTGCTGTTACGACAGTCATGGCATTGGGTGGTATTTTATTTGCGGTGTTTAAATTCAAAAAAGATGGCGGGTATTATGGGGAAGCCATGAAGAACAGATTTTGTTATAAACTGTTGGCCAACCAATACTACATCCCACACTTTTTAGAAAACGTGATTAATAAACCCTATTTAGCAATGAGTAAATTCTCATGGAAAGAGATTGACCTTAAAGTCATCGATACCATGGTTGATGCGATTGCGAAAATGGTACAGAAAACAGGAGAGGCAAGCAGACCAATTCAAACAGGTAACCTGTCTAAAGCATTAACGAACATGGCATTGGGTGCAACGGCACTGATTGTTATTGCCGTTATATTTGGTTTTGCGAAGTAAGGGGAGTAGTTAATGGAACACATTTTATCAATTTTAATATTTTTTCCAGCCGTTGCAGCACTCATAGGATTTATGGTCTCTAAAGAGTCTATTCGTGCTTATGCCATTGCTGTTACTGCCATAGAGTTTATGCTCAGTATGATTTTATGGTATATGTTTGATGCGCAAAATGCAGGAATGCAGTTTATGCAGATGATTGAACTTATTCCATCGTATGGAATCAACTACTTAGTTGCAGTTGACGGAATATCTCTGTTCTTAGTTATTTTAACCACCTTTATGACAATGATTTCACTCATTGGATTAACAGAAAAAAGAGACCTGAAAAATTTAGTGATTTCAGTTCTGTTTTTAGAGATGACAATGGTGGCAGTGTTTTTGTGTTTAGATGCGATTGTTTTCTATTTGTTCTGGGAATTATCACTGGTACCAATGTTATATATCATCGGAGCATGGGGTGGAAAACTTCGAATCTATGCTTCGATTAAGTTCTTCTTATATACTTTCACAGGGTCATTGGTGATGCTTGTGGGGATGTTGTATTTAGGCTTTGTCTACTATCAAACCACAGGAAACTGGAGTTTCAGTATCTTAGATTGGAACATGCTTCTGTTACCATTTGATATGCAGATGTGGCTCTTTGTGGCATTTTTCTTAGGGTTTGCCATCAAAGTGCCAATGGTTCCATTTCATACCTGGTTGCCGTATGCACACGGTCAAGCACCAACCATTGGTTCGGTTATCTTAGCCGCAGTCTTACTTAAAATGGGTACGTACGGATTTGTACGATTTTCACTGCCATTGTTCCCAGATGCAAGTGCTTTCTTCACCATTCCAATTGCGATTTTAGCACTGATTGCTATAGTCTACACTGCAATGGTGGCGTATGCGCAAGAGGACATGAAACAAGTGATTGCATACTCTTCTGTTTCACACATGGGAGTGATTATCTTAGGGATTTTTGCTCTGAATGTGGAAGGAATAGGCGGCGCTATTTTCCTTATGATTTCTCACGGGATTGTATCAGGAGCGCTGTTTATGCTGGTGGGTGTTATATATGACAGACGACACACCAAGATGATAGCTGAGTTTGGTGGTTTGGCTTCTGTGATGCCACGATACGCCACGATTTTTGGAATCATGCTGATGGCTTCAGTGGGATTGCCTTTAACCATAGGCTTTGTAGGGGAATTCTTATCACTACTGGGGTTCTTTAAAGTTTCACCTATCATTACTTTGATTGCAGGATTAACAATTATCTTAGGAGCCGTTTATATGCTTGTATTGTATAAACGAAGTTTCTTTGGACCAATTACCAATGAAGAGAACAAAAAACTCACAGATGCCAAAGGGCGAGAGTTGGTGGCTTTAGTACCATTAGTCGCCTTGGTTATTATTCTAGGGATTTACCCAAAACCAATTTTAGACCCAGTGAATAAGTCGGTCACACAACTGGTGGAAGTGATGAAAATAAAAGCGATTAAACCCGTAACAAAAACGAAACTGATTTCAGCGAACAGCATTGGGGAGGTGAAATAATGATACCGCCAATTGATATAGACTTCGTAAGTCTGAACTTTGTAACGATTGTTCCAATGCTCATTGCTATTGTTGGGGCATTGACTATTTTGTGTATTGATTTGTTTGCTAAAAATTTGGATAAATCCTTTTATATTATTTTAGCTGTTCTGTTTTTAGTGGTGGACTTAGGTTCATTGTATGGATACAACGGAGCCGTTCGTGGTTTCTTTGATTTGATGCTCGTTGATGGAATTTCTGTGTTAGCACAATTCATCATCCTTATTGGTACGGCAATGTTTATGTTGCTCTCATTGAACAAACTTCGATTCCATGAAAACAACTATGCTGAGTATTATGCGTTGTATTTGTTTATGGTGGCAGGGTTTCAATTCATGGTCAGCTCTGATTCATTGATTTTGATTTTCGTAGGGCTTGAAACCGCTTCTATGGCTCTTTATACGATGATTGCAATGCACAACAAAGATCGAGCTTTAGAAGCAGCAATTAAGTACTTCACAATGGGTGCTTTAGCAACGGCATTTTTTGCCTTTGGTGCGATGATTTTCTATGCACTCACAGGCAGCGTGGAGTTGGGTGTGATTTCACAAGTATTGGTGGAGTCAAACTTTGATAACTACCCCGTGGTGCTTTTAGGTGTGGCTTTTATGCTGGGTGCTATTGGGTTTAAACTCTCTCTTGTGCCATTTCACACGTGGGTTGCAGATGTCTATGAAGGCTCAAGTGCTTCACTGGCTGGGTTTATCTCCGTCGTTCCAAAAATTGCAGCGTTTATTGTGGCGTTGAGATTCTTTGAAATATTTATTGCCGCAGATGATAAAGTGGTGGAAGGGATTTTATATGCCATCGTGGTATTAACCATGACCATTCCAAATATCATTGCACTGTTACAAACAGATATCAAAAGAATGTTGGCCTTCTCTTCAATCTCTCATGCAGGGTTTGTGATGGCCGCCATTATTTTAGGTACCACACAATCAACCAATGCTATATTCTTATATTGGTCACTTTTCTTAGTGACGAACTTGGGTGGGTTTGCGATGCTGTGGCTTAATGAAGATAAGTCTAAAAACTTCTGCAGTGATCATCACTTGGCAAAATATGCAGGGATGATTAAAACCTCTCCTATTGCTGCAACGATGATGGGACTTTTTATGCTTTCACTCGCAGGAATACCTCCCTTTGCACTTTTCTGGGGAAAAATGTATTTAATTGGAAGTGCGGTTAGTGCAGGGTTTATTGTCTTAGCCTTGATCATGGTGTTAAACTCTGCCATTGCAGCGTACTACTACTTAAAACCAATTGTGTATATGTTCTTAAAAGAGCCTGTAGAAAACAGCGAAGTGCAGTACTTAAGCAATGCCAGTACCCCTTTGAAAACCATTGTGGGAATTTGTGCGGTTGTAACGATTATCTCGACTATGATGGTTGAACCACTGTTAGAAATTATTTCTTACTACGTGCAAATCTCAGGATACTAACAACCACCTCAGTAGAGGTGGTAAAGGTATCTTAAAATATTATTTCATTTAAAATATAATTTTTTTCGGTACAATACTCGTTATGAAAAATCAAGAATCACTATTCAGTTCGAACATTAAAAAAAGCTATATGGCTTACGTTGTTGGTTTTATACTGATTGCGGGCATGTTTATCGTTATTAATAAACAGTATGAAGTCTCATCAAAACCCAAAGAGGTTAAAAAAGTAAAAGTCAAACCTGTTGAGATAAAAAATTTAACCGTCTCACAAAAAAAACAGCGTTTCTTAGAACAAGTGGTGCCTCCACTTCAAGAGGTCTATGAGGAAGAGTGGCATTTGTTTTATTCTACTCAAGAGTTGATCAAAAAAAATCCAGATGATGAAGAGCTTTTATCCCTTCAAGAACAGTACAATGCTCAAGATAATGACGAGCTTCTAATGGCATTGAAACCGCACCCACGTTCTGTTACACTCGCACAAGCTGCTATGGAGAGTGCATGGGGACAATCGCGCTTTTTTAAAGAGGCCAATAACCTTTTTGGCGTGTGGTCATTTAATAAAGATGAACCACGGATTGCAGCAGGAGAGCAACGTGGGGAGAAAACCATTTGGCTTAAAAAGTATGACACCATCAAAGATGCGATTAAAGATTACTATTTAATGATATCTCGAAGTTGGGCGTTTAAAGAGTTTCGAGAATTAAACTATCAAACAGAGTTCCAAAACCCTTATTTGCTTGTAGAGAAACTGCACCGTTACTCTGAGAAAAAAGAGTTGTATGGAAAAGAGTTGGCTTCGATGATCAATTACAATAAGTTTGTACACTTTGATGAAGTCCATTATGACCGACCTAAAAAGATTAAAAAAGCCGTAGTGGTTAAAAAAGAACAAGAAGCAGATTTAGATAAAAAAGTACATGAACAAGAGAAATTGCAAAATATTCCTGTTGAAGATACCAATGAAGTAAACAAAGAGATATAAACGATACAATCGAGTTATAAAACAGAAGGAAAGAATTTGAAGACAATCAGTGTAGCACACTCACCCGATGCCGATGACATTTTTATGTATTATGCCATTAAATTTGGCTGGGTTACTCCAAAAGATGCGGTATTTCAAAATATTGCAGACGATATTGAAACCCTCAATCAAGCAACACTTAAAGGGGAGTATGACATTTGTGCCATCTCTTTTGCTCTGTATCCTTTTGTAAAAGAGGATTATGCCCTTTTAAAAACAGCTGTGAGTTTTGGAAATGGGTATGGACCTAAATTGATTAAGAAAAAGGGAAGCAAACTCAAACGAAACTTCAAAGTGGCATTAAGTGGAGAGTTTACCACCAACGCACTGTTGTTTAAAATAGCCTATCCTGATGCACGAATTACATACATGAACTTCTTAGAGATTGAAGATGCGGTTTTAAATGGGGATGTTGATGCAGGTGTACTGATTCATGAATCGATTCTGACGTATAATGAAGCATTGGAAGTGGAAAAAGAGATTTGGGATATTTGGCAAGAGCTTGCTGGAACAGAGTTACCACTGCCATTGGGTGGGATGTGTCTGCGACGTTCATTACCACTGCATGCAGCCATTGATTATGAACAAACTTTGATCAAAGCCGTGAAAGTTGCCAACAGCAATAAACATCTGCTTTCAAAAATGCTCATTGATCAAGGGTTGATTCGTGTGGATGCACCTACGCTGGATAAATACCTTGATTTGTATGCCAATGATGACTCGATTGAGTTAAGTGAACTGCAATACGATGCACTTGATAAACTCTATGAGTTGGGATATAAACATGGTTTTTATGAAACTTTGATCAAATCGCGGGATTTTTTAATCCCTACACAGTATGAAGAGTTTCGAGCACAATAGTGGAAAACTTCACTAAAACGATTGACTTCTCTCGATACAGCTCCATACACATTGGACCAACGCAAGAGGTGTTGGTTATCAATGAAATTGGGGATTACAGTCAACACCAAATCATCGGACGAGCCAATAATCTTCTGATTTCCTCAAAACCCCATAACTTTGCAGTTTTAGGTGATGCGTTTGATTATATCAAGCAAGAGAACGACAAACTCTATGTAGGATGCGCCACAAGCAGTGGAAAACTTTTGACTTATACTAAAAAGCATGACATCGCGCATTTAGAGTTTTTAGCCAAATTGCCAGGCAATTTAGGTGGTTTAGTAAAAATGAATGCAGGACTTAAAAGTTTTGAAGTTTTTAACTACATTCATAGTATTAAAACCAAAGAGGGGTATATAAAAAAAGAGGATATTGAGTACTCCTACAGACACACTAAAATAGAGTCCATCGTATATGAAGTGGTCTTTAATATTGAAAAAGGCTTCAGCAAACAACGGCTTGATGAGTTTATTAAAATGAGAGATAATCAACCACATACCCCAAGTGCAGGAAGCTGTTTTAAAAACCCGCAAGGCGATTTCGCTGGACGACTCATTGAAGCTGTGGGTTTAAAAGGGTTTGAAAAAGGGGATATGAGTTTTTCAAATCAACATGCAAACTTTTTAGTCAACAATGGCAAAGGAACTTTTGAAGAGGCTCTGTTTTTAATCCAATTGGCACAACAAAGAGTCAAAGAGCAGTTTGATATTGAACTTGAAACCGAGATTACCATTTTTTAAAATTTAAACATTCATAAGTTGATTGTTTTAAAAGATACCCTTAAGTGCTTTTAATTAAATTATGATAGAATGCAAACTCGAATTTTTTTAGAGGTTAGGTAATTTGAAGAATTTAGTCATCGTAGAGTCACCCGCAAAAGCAAAAACTATTTCAAAATTTTTAGGTAAAGATTTCGTTGTAATGGCGTCCATGGGACACGTTCGTGATCTTCCAAAATCAAAGCTGGGATTTGATCCTGCAGACAATTTTAAACCTCAATACCTTATTTCTACAGATAAACGAAAAGTCATTGCCGACCTTAAAAAACAAATATCTAAAGATACAACCATCTACCTCGCAGCCGATGAGGACAGAGAGGGAGAGGCCATCGCCTGGCACTTGATCCCTGCACTTAAAATTGAAAAAAATCCTCTTAAACGAATTGTGTTTCACGAAATTACAAAAGATGCCATTTTAGATGCGTTGAAACACCCAAGAGAAGTCAACCAAAATCTCGTTGACGCACAACAAGCACGACGTATTTTAGATCGAGCAGTGGGGTATGAACTCTCACCACTTTTATGGAAAAAGGTGAGATACGGTTTGAGTGCTGGACGAGTTCAAAGTGTGGCTGTACGAATCATAGTTGATCGAGAGAATGAAATCAGAGCCTTTGTTCCTGAAGAGTTTTGGAAAATCAAAAGTGATTTTAAAAACCCAGATTTTAAAGCCGAACTTGCAAAAGTGGATGGAAAAACTGTAAAAGTTTCTAATGAACAAGAAGCACGTGCCATTGAAGCCTCAGTTCATCAAGGTTCATTTGTTTTAGATAACATTGAAGAAAAAGAGAGCACACGAAACCCTGCGGCACCCTTTACCACGTCAACTTTACAACAAGAAGCAAGTCGAAAACTTGGGTATTCAGTAAAACAAACCATGATTATTGCGCAACAGCTTTATGAAGGAAATGTGGGGAATATTCCAAATCACACGGGTGGTTTGATTACGTATATGAGAACCGACTCATTGAACCTCTCTACAGTGGCAACCAGTGCTGCTAAAGAGGTGATTGAAACGCAGTATGGAAAAGAGTACAGCTTAAGCAAACCAAGAGTCTATAAAAGCAAAGCCAAAGGGGCACAAGAAGCGCACGAAGCGATTCGTCCCGTTAACATGGCTTTAAAACCATCAGAGATTAAAGCGTATGTGGATAACGCACAATTTCGACTCTATTCACTGATTTGGAAACGAACCATTGCCACACAAATGGCCACAGCAAAGATTGCCAATACTACCTATAAAATTGTTGCAGGAAAAGACAAAGAGTTGGAGTTTCAAGCAAAAGGGCAACGAATTGTATTTGCTGGGTTCATGAAAGCCTATACAGAGGGAAGCGACAATCCTGAAAGTGCATTGGACAGCAGTGAGAAAATCTTGCCAACCATTAAACAAGGTACGACTTTAGAGTTAGAAAACTTAGAGTGTGAGCAAAACTTCACCAAGCCTCCTTCACGATACACAGAAGCCAGTTTGGTTAAAAAGCTCGAATCTGAAGGAATAGGGCGACCATCAACGTATGCACCAACCATTTCAACGATTCAACAACGTGAATATGTAGTAAAAACAGAAGATAAAAAACTCGCACCCACACCCACAGGTGAGATTGTCAACAGCTTTTTAATGGATCATTTCCCTGAAATTGTGGATTTGGGATTTACTGCGAAAGTGGAAGAAGAGTTTGACGACATTGCTGAAGGAAAAATTGCTTGGGAACAAGTGATGCAAGCCTTTTATGGTGGATTTAAAAAGAGTATTGATGAGAAAGAGGAGAGCATTGACAGAAATGATTATGCTCAAATCAGAGAGATTGGGATTGACCCAAAATCAGGAAAACCTGTCAGTGCCAGAGTAGGTCGATTTGGTCCATTTGTACAAATTGGTACCAAAGATGATGAAGAGAAACCAAAATTTGTGGCCATTCCAGACCATCTGAACATGGACACCATTACATTGGATGAAGCGTTGTATCTCTTTACGCTTCCACGAGTGGTGGGACAAAATGAAGAGGGTGAAGATATTGTTGCCAATATTGGACGATTTGGTCCCTATTTACAAATCAAAACAAAATTCTATTCACTTAAAACAGATGACCCGTATACCATTGAGTTACCACGTGCGTTGGAGTTGATTAAAGAGCTCGATGAAGCCAAAGCCAAATCCACCATTAAAGTGTTTGAAAAAGAGAAAATTCAAGTGCTTATTGGACAGTATGGTCCTTACATCAAACAAGGAAGAAAAAACTATAAGATTCCTAAAGGGTTAGAAGCCGAAGAGTTAACTTTAGAGCAGTGTTTAGACATCATTGAAAAAGACCCTAAGAGTAAGGGTGCTAAAAAGACAACTAAAACAACTAAGAAAACAGCGACCACAAAAAAGAGCACCGCAAAAACTACCAAAAAAAGCAGCTCTGCAAAGAAATAATCATGAAAATAGCCGTCATGTCAGATAGCCACTTAAAAAGTGGCTTGATGAGAGAAGCTTTACAGCACCTCAAAGCACAAGGCGCACAATACCTCATACATGCAGGTGATTTATGCACCAAAGAGAATTTAGAAATACTCAAAGAAGCGAACTTGCCCTATGTGAGTGTGTATGGTAACAATGATGCTTCTTTGATAGAGTATGGACATGAGTTTAATATTTATAAAGAGCCTTACTTATTTAAAATAAAGGAAGTCAAATTCAAGTTGATGCACTTGCCTTTTTACATGGCTGGAGATGACCCGGATGTGGTTATTTTTGGTCACACCCATATCTTTGAACACGACTATAAAAACGAGACGCTCTTTTTAAATCCAGGTGAGATTTGTGCACGAGAGAAACCGTTAAGTGAGTGTGTGTTGCTGGAAATTAATGAAAATGAGTATATAATTAATTACTATTATAAAGATATAAATACAACCCATTTTGAAAAAAAAGAGATTTTATATGAGCGAAAATAAGAAAATATATTTTTGTGCCATCTGTAATATTGAGAGCGGTACATGTAATGAAGATTGTAAGTTTTGTACACAAAGTGTACGATACAAAGCGGACATTCAACGATACAAACGAAAAGAGATTGAGCAAATTGTTCAAGAAGCGAAACGTGCTAAAAAGAATAAAGCCGTTGGTTTTTGTTTGGTCACAGCAGGTAAAGGCTTAGATGACAAACGATTGGCGTTTGTGTGTGAAGCGGCACGAGCAGTTAAAAAAGAGAACCTAGGTTTAAAACTGATTGCTTGTAATGGAACAGCAACTTTGGAGCAACTCAAGGAGCTTAAAGCTGCTGGCGTGGATAATTATAACCACAATTTAGAGACTTCACGCAACTTTTATAAAAACATTTGTACCACACATGAGTGGGATGAGCGATACCAAACATTATTAAACGCAAAAGAGGCTGGGTTGAAGCTTGTTTGTGGCGGTATCTTTGGTTTGGGTGAAACACAAGAAGACCGTGTTTCAATGCTTGAAGCCATTGCTTCACTTGACCCCATGACCGTACCTTTGAACTTTTTTCACCCCAATGAGGCACTGCCAATTGTAAAAAACTCTGTATCTAAAGAAGAGGCATTTAAGTTGATTGAATTGGCTAAGCAGATGCTTCCCAATGCACACAAAATTATGATTGCAGGTGGAAGAGAAGTGATGTTTGGGGAAGAGCAGTATGATGTCTTTAAGCATGGTGCTAACTCAATTGTCATTGGAGATTATCTCACAACAGCAGGTAAAACGCCTGAAGATGAAATTCAAGCTGTGATAGATGCAGGGTATGAGATTGCATCTGAGTGCGATAAAAAATAGTTAAAGGAATATCATGGGAAGTGAAATCACACTTATTATCAGTATCTCGCTGATTATTTTTGCTTCTCCTTTAATTTCTCAAAAACTTCGTGTGCCAACGGTGTGTATAGAGATCGTATTGGGGGCAATTTGTGCCTATTTCCTTCTGATTCCAAAGAATCACATCTTTGAACTTGTTGCTGAACTGGGATTCTTATATTTGATGTTTCTTGCAGGCTTAGAGGTGGATTTAAAGAAGCTTATCAACATTTCACCGACCATACTTCGACGAAGTTTGGCCTATGTGGCAATCATGTATTTCTTATCTCTTATAGGGACACTCTATTTTGGTTTAGGAAAAATTTTTATTGTAATTTTACCGCTTATCTCCATTGGTCTTTTAGCAACACTCAAAAAAGAGTATGGAGACCAAGAGTGGGTTAACTTAGGTATCACCGTAGGGCTTATTGGTGAGATTATTTCGATTATTGCTTTAACCACCGTGAGTGCAGGTTTGCAGTTTGGTTTTGGATGGGATTTCTTTAAGACGCTGTTTTTATTCACCTTCTTTATGTTAGGACTTCTTATTGTCTATAAAGTGTTTCATAATCTTGTATGGTGGTATCCAGAGATTAAAACCGTGCTTATGCCAAAAGATGATAACCAAGAGCAAGATATCCGTCTTTCAATGGCGATCTTCTTTTTAATGATTGCTATTATGATTTTCTTGAAACTGGAAGTGGCTTTTGGGGCGTTTATTGCAGGAAGTTTTATTGTGACCTATTTTGAGCATAACAAAGCTTTACCCACAAAGTTAGAGCATTTTGGTTTTGGATGGTTGGTGCCACTGTTTTTTATTTATGTGGGGTCATCGTTTGATATTGACTCTATTTTTCATGATGGGTTGCTTGTTAAAGCATTATTGATAACATTGACCATGTTATTGATTCGATTGATTGCTTCAACGGTATTTTTAAGTAAAGTGGGAAAAGAGAATATGGTGATGTTGGCACTTTCTCACTCCATGCCACTCACACTTTTGATTGCGGTTGCAACCTTAGCGTATCAAAACCAATCAATCACGCAGTTTTATTACTACGCGTTTATCTTGGCTTCGATTCTAGAGGTGTTGTTCTCAATGGTCGTAATACGACTACTTCAACCCCGATTCTTCAAAAACAACCGTAACTAAGTCTTTGTCGTAAGTGACTCTGTAGTCTTTTGGACTTGCAGGCACTTCAAGTACCACTCTGAAGAAGCTCTCTTCTTTGTGGTTTCCAATGATTAGTTTGTTAAAAAATTGAGAGTTTAAATCTTTTCGGATGGTATAAAAAGAGGTATTTGCTCTGAAATCTAAGATGATTTTATTTTCATTGTTTAAATCAAACTTTTGGAACACTTCATATTTAGATTTGATTTGAAGTGTTCGTCCCTCAAACTCCACTTCTACCCCAGGAAGAAGCGAGATCAACGCTTGTTTTGTGAAGGTTTTGTCTCGTTTAGGAACATACACCACTTTATCTGTGTCTACTTTTTTAACCTCTTTTTTAACCTCAGGTTTTGGAGCCTCTTTTTTTACTTCCTCTTTTTTAGCAACCTCTTCTTTAGGTTCAGACATCTGCTCATATTGAGAAGGATCGTCATTCTTTTGAAATTCAGCAGGATAGTCCTCTTCAATCTCCATCATTCGAGCAACCTCTTCTTGATACATGTTCGTTGGTTCAAAAGGATTTTCTCGTGCTGTGAGATTATTTGTACCTACAATAAGTAGTGTTACGATTAAAGAAAAAAGTTTCATTCTTCAGGCTCCAAGTTTTTGAGTTCAAAATACTCTTTTTGCAGTCGTGCATTTTCGAACTGCAATCGAGTAATTTCGTTTTTTAAGTATGCTTTTTTATTCTTTAAAGAATCATAAACTTCGTATGAATTCGTTCCAAAGAGTAAATTCGCGACATGCAAACCAAGAAATATAGTAACTACGACGCTTAGGACGACTGTTACTATAAATTTTTTTCTGCTCATTATTTGTTAAACGGTTGTTTCCCTAAATATTCAGCATAACCAATCTCTGCACCAATCTCTAAAAGACGGTTGTATTTAGCGATTCTATCACTTCGTGCAGTACTTCCTGTTTTGATTTGCCCGCAGTTAAGTGCCACAGCAAAGTCTGCAATAAAAGCATCTTCACTCTCACCACTTCGGTGACTCATCACACAGTTGTAGTTATTTCTTTGTGCCAATCGAATCGTTTGCATTGTTTCACTTACGGATCCAATTTGGTTAGGCTTAATCAAAATGGCGTTTCCAATCCCTTTAGCAATCCCTTCTGCTAAGATATTTGCGTTTGTTACAAACAGGTCATCTCCAACAAGTTGAACATTTTTACCCAGTTTTTCTGTTAAGATTTTCCATCCGTCCCAGTCATCTTCGCTTAATCCATCTTCGATTGAAACGATTGGGTATTTAGAACATAAATCAACATAATACTCAACCATTTGGGCACTTGTTAACTCTCTGTTTTCACTTTTAAGAACGTATTTTCCAGCTTCGTTGATTAACTCACTTGCAGCAACGTCTAAAGCAATGGCAATTTGTTCACCCACTTTGTATCCTGCTGTTTCAATTGCAGTAATGATAACTTGAATTGGCTCTTCGTTTGATTTTAAGTTTGGAGCAAATCCTCCCTCATCACCAACGGCTGTACTTTCACCCATACCATCAATCACTTTTTTTAAGTGTTGGTAGATTTCAGAAACGGCTCGTAAACCTTCATTGAAATCTTCAAATCCAACTGGCATGATCATATATTCTTGGAAATCCACTGAGTTGTTTGCATGCTCACCACCATTGATGATGTTAAACATTGGAACAGGCATAGTCATTGCATTTGCTCCACCTAAGTATCGGTATAATGGAATGTTCAGTGATGCTGCAGCCGCACGTGCAGTTGCCATAGATACACCTAAAACAGCATTTGCTCCAAGGTTTGAGTAGTTGTTTGTTCCATCGATGTCTTTCATGGTTGCATCGATTTCAGCTTGATTGTATGGGCTTAGTCCCAACAGTTCATCAGCGATTTTTGTATTTACATTCTCAACGGCTTGCAAAACACCTTTTCCTAAAAATCGGTCATCACCGTCTCGTAACTCCAAAGCTTCTCGTTTACCTGTACTTGCTCCACTTGGAACAATCGCGCTTTGTTTTGTTCCATCGCTTAATACTACGGTTGCTCTAACGGTTGGGTTACCTCGAGAGTCTAATACTTCATCTGCGTAAATATTGTCAATAAATACCACTGTGTCTCCTATAAAATTTTAATAGTAATTGTGAGTAATTTACTATATTTTTAGCCAATTATACTGAAATTTTTATTCGTAATTGCTTTGATAGAAAAAATATTAAAAATTGAGATTCAAAAAGAGGAAAAAGAGGAGTAAGAAGAGGATTATTCCTCTTCTGTTTCAGGTTCACCTTGAATAATGGCATCATTCATACCCAACGCTTCTAAGATTTTATTTTCAATCTCTAAAGCAATTTCGGGGTTGTCTTTTAAGAATACTTTAGAGTTTTCTCGACCTTGACCTACTTTTTGGTCGTTATAACTAAACCATGCTCCGGCTTTATCAATGATATCCAGTTTAACACCATAATCGATGATTTCACCAGTTTTAGAGATACCCTCTCCAAACATAATGTCAAACTCCGCTTGTTTAAATGGTGGAGCTACTTTGTTTTTAACCACTTTTACTTTTGTTCGGTTCCCAATAGAGTTCTCACCCTGTTTGAGTGTGGCTATTCTTCTGATATCCAGTCGTACAGATGAGTAGAATTTCAATGCATTTCCACCGGTTGTGGTTTCTGGACTTCCATATCCTGTCATACCAATTTTCATACGAATTTGGTTAATAAAGATAACCGTACATTGCATTTTGTTTAAAAGACCGGTGATTTTTCGTAAAGCTTTTGACATAAGTCGTGCTTGAACACCCACTTGTTGGTCATCCATGTCTCCATCAATCTCTACTTTTGGCGTTAAGGCTGCTACTGAGTCCACTACGATTAAATCCACCGCACCACTTCGAATAACGGTCTCTAAAATTTCAAGTGCTTGCTCACCATAATCAGGTTGTGAAACAAGTAAGTTATCAATATCAACCCCTAGGTTTCGTGCATAAATGGTATCCAATGCGTGCTCCGCATCAATAAACGCACATACGCCACCTGCTTTTTGGCACTCAGCAATGGCATGCAGTGTCAGTGTGGTTTTCCCTGAACTCTCAGGTCCATAAATTTCAATAACTCTTCCTTTTGGAAGTCCACCCACACCAAGAGCAACATCTAGTCCCAATGAGCCTGTGCTGATTGACTCAACTGGAACAACCTCTTTGTCTCCCAGTCGGATTAAGGTTCCTTTACCGAACGCCTTGTCGATTTGTTTGATTGCTAATTCTAAAGATTTTTTTTGATTATCATCCATTTTTCAGTCCTAATGCTTTTTTTATGTTCGAATTGTATCAAACTTTTTATGAGTTGTAGAAAATTATTGCAAATTGTAAGATTTATTGCTCTTCTTCAGATTTTTTCTTGATCTCTTCTATGGTTTCAATGGTTTTAATGTGAGAGTTGACCCGCTTTTTCATGGTATGTGTTTTGATGTGTTTGGCTAAGATTTTGGTGTACTTTTTATAATTTCTTGAACCCACTTCAAAGGTAGCTAACTTTTTTTGAATTTTTAGGATATCATCAGGTATTGCGCTGTTTGCCATATTTAAACCTATATTTTAGTTTTCTTTATGTATTATGATAACAAATATTTATTAAAAAAGATACACGATGCATGAGTTGCAAATACAAAATAGAAAAATTGGTTTACAACATCCCCCTTTAGTTATTGCAGAAATAGGTATCAATCACAATGGAAGTTTGAAAACGGCTTTTGAAATGGTTGATGCAGCGCATAAAGCGGGCGCTGAAGTCATCAAACATCAAACTCATGTGGTTGAAGATGAGATGAGTAAAGCAGCTAAAGAGGTCATTCCTGGCAATGCCGATATCTCTATATATGATATTATGGCTTCATGTGCTTTAAGTGAAGATGATGAAATCAAGCTCAAAGAGTATGTTGAATCCAAAGGCATGATATTTTTAAGCACACCCTTTTCAAGGGCAGCAGCCAATAGATTAGAGAAAATGGGTGTGAGTGCGTATAAAATTGGCTCAGGAGAGTGCAATAATTATCCTTTAATTGAACACATTGCTGCGTTTAAAAAGCCAATGATTGTAAGTACGGGAATGAACAATATTGAACAGGTTCGAAAAACCGTTGAAATTCTTGAACGATATGAAGTGCCTTATGCCCTTTTACACACCACCAATCTTTATCCTACGCCTGCTCATTTGGTTCGATTAGGGGCCATGCAAGCTTTGCAAGAAGCTTTTCCCAATGCCATTATTGGACTTTCAGATCATACTGTAAATAACAATGCCTGCTTAGCGGCTACGGCATTGGGTGCTTGCATTTTAGAGAGACACTTTACTGATTTAATGCAACGAAAAGGGCCTGATATTATTAATTCTATGGACCCTATTGCCCTTAAAGAGCTTATTGCAGCTAGCGCAGAGATTGCACAAATGCGAGGCGGAGTAAAAGAGGCTGCCAAAGAGGAGCAAATCACCATCGACTTTGCGTTTGCAACCGTTGTTACCATAAAACCTTTGAAAAAAGGGGAAGTGCTTACCAAAGAGAATATTTGGGTAAAACGGCCAGGAACAGGAGAAATCAAAGCAGAACACTACAATGACCTATTAGGGAAATGCGTCAATAAAGATATTGAGTGTGATGAACACCTCTCTTGGAGTGATATTGATGAATAAAAAAAGAATAGTGTTTCTAACTGGAACACGTGCAGATTTTGGAAAGATGAAGTCGTTGATTAAAATCACCCAAGAATCACCGCTTTTTGATGTGCATATTTTTGTAACGGGCATGCACATGATTGCCCAGTATGGTAAAACCATCATTGAGGTTGAAAAATCGGGCTTTAAAAATATCTACCCTTTTATAAATCATGATGAAATAGTACATATGGACAGAAACCTTGCTACGACCATCAATGGCTTTTCGCACTACATTGCAGAGTTGCAACCCGATTTGATATTGGTGCACGGAGATCGAATTGAGGCGATGGCAGGAGCTATTGTGGGAAGTCTGAACAATATCTTAGTGGCACACATTGAAGGGGGTGAAATATCAGGAACGATTGATGAACTCATACGTCACTCTATTTCAAAACTTTCACATATTCATTTGGTATCAAACCAAGAAGCCAAGAGAAGATTGGTGCAAATGGGTGAAGATGAAGCGGCTGTTTTCACTATTGGTTCTCCTGATTTGGATATCATGAACTCAAAAGAGTTGCCCTCTATAGAGTTTGTAAAAGAGTATTATCAAATCAAGTATGATAACTATGCCATTGTGATGTTGCATCCAGTGACCACAGAACTTAAAGCAATAAAAAAACAGGTGAAAATTTTTGTGGATGCTTTGCTGGAGAGTCAACAAAACTATATTGTGATTTATCCCAATAATGATTTGGGGTCTAATCTCATACTCGATGAGTACGAACGCTTTAATGATAATCCTAATATTCAGATGTACCCTTCGATTCGATTTGAGTATTTTTTAGTGTTACTTAAACATGCCAAGTTTATGATAGGAAACTCCAGTGCGGGTGTGAGAGAAGCGCCTTATTATAAAATACCTGCAATTAACATTGGCAATCGTCAAAATAATCGAGTGCACTCTAAAAGTATCATCAACATTGATTATAACAAAGAGGATATTTTAGAAGCGATTCAAACTGCTTTGCACCAAGAGAAATTTGAACAAGATGTCGATTTTGGGGATGGGAAAAGTGATCAAAACTTCTTAAAGCTTTTAACGGGTGAATCTGTATGGAATATCTCGAATCAAAAGCAGTTTAAGGATCGAGATTGAAAATTTTAGCCATTATTCCTGCTCGGGGTGGTTCAAAAGGGTTACCCAGAAAAAATATTGTAAACCTTGCAGGTAAACCTTTGATTGCTTACAGTATAGAAGCCGCACTGAACTCAAAATACATCACAAAAACAGTGGTCTCTTCTGAAGATGATGAAATTTTAGACGTAGCAGAATTTTTTGGAGCACAAACGCTTACAAGAGATGAAGCATTAGCTCAAGATGATGTGAAAACAGAACCTGTTTTATTGGATGTTCTTGAAAAATTGGATGAATCGTTTGATTATATGATTTTACTGCAAGCGACTTCTCCACTAAGAACCGCACAAGATATCGATGAAGCAATGAATCAAATGTTAGAGCAAAAAGCGGAGGCGCTTATCAGTGTGTATGAACCAAGTCATTCTGCTCTCAAAGCTTTTATGGTGGATGAGAACAGTTGTTTAAAGGGCATTGTCAACGATGAGTACCCTTTTTCTCCAAGACAACTTTTACCCAAAACATACTATCCTAATGGAGCTATTTACATCATCAATACAAAAGAGTTTATGAAAAACAGAAGCTTGTTTATAAAAGAGAAAACAGCCTTTTATTTGATGGATGAACGTATGAGTTTAGATATTGATACACAGAAAGATTTGGAAGTAGTTGAAGGATTATTGAATGAATGAATTTGATGAATTGGTTGAAAATATTTTACATAACTGTATTGAAGATATTGAAAAAAAAATCATTCAGCAAGAGAGTATTGTAGGTCTTTACTATATTACAGAGTACATGAAACAAGGCTTTTCTCTCTCATCAAAAAATAAAATGATGATTGATAAACTTGTTTTTTCATTCAAAACCGATCGAAGTATGGTCAATTATTTATCAACAGATATACGATATTTAATTACACATTTTTTTCTTGCAAGTATTCAAAATATCAAACATGAGAAAAAGCGTTTAGAAGAGTTTTTTTCAATTTATATTATTTTTGAGAATTATGAAAATATCATTGAGAATAAGGAGTTGATTCATTTACTCTTTCCACAAGAGAAACTCAGTGAGTATTTAAAGCATCTTTATAAAGCATTTAAACGAGATAAAAAGTTTATGCAAAGAGATTATATTGAACAAGAAAAAATGATTTTTAAACTTTTTTATATCACGCTGTTTATTTATGAAAGAAGTAAAGAGCCATTTTATGAGTTATTCAACTACTTGTACAAAATATTTGATGAAGCGATTAAACTTAAACTGGATGAATTGGTTTTATATTTATATGTTCCTTTGCAATTCTCTTGTTGTGGAGTCTCTAAAAGTCAAGAAGAGTTCAAAGAGTTTAATGAAAAAGTTGAAAAAAGAGTTGAAGAGTATGTGAAAGCAGAGTTAATACCACGATTTAAATTAGAAGCCGTAGATAAACAAAACGTAAGCAGCAAAAAACCTTTGAAAATTGCATTTGTGCAAGAGAGATTGATGAATTATTCAATACATAATGTATTTTATCAACTTTTACAAGAACTCAAAAAAATCAATGATGTTCAAATAGAAATCACAGTGATAGATTTAAATTTTCCTCAAATGAATGGTTCAAATTATTTTACCATTGAAGAGATGAAACAGTTAAGACTTCCATTAATTGATGCTCAAGAAAAATTTATTGGCGAAATGACACCCTTTTATTCTCCCGTGCAAAAGTGTTTGAAATTAAGAGAGTATATTATTGAACAAAATATTGATGTATTGATTGGATTGCACTCCCAAGTTGAATATAATTTTTTATTTACAACAAGAAGTGCTCCTTTACAAATATATTGGAGTCATGGTGATAGTGAATATGATATCGAAGGAATTGATAAAAAAATCTCTCATTTTTCTCAAAAAACACGCCAAAAAGAGTTTGAGACTTTTTTACTTCCTATAGATATGAATAAGTATAACCCTCCTGTAGATAACAAAACAGTTGAAGAAATAAGACAACAGTATCCTAAAGATGCTTTTATTTTAGGTTATATTGGTCGATTGATAAAAATTGAAAATGACCAATACTTAGAAACCATTGCTACAATTATGAAACAGAATAAAAACACAATATTTTTAGCTTGTGGAAGCGGTGAAGACGACTCTATTAGACAAAAAGTGGATAAACTAGGTATTGGCGAAAGGTTTTATTTTACGGGACACATTGACCCTCATCTTTATGGACATGTAATTGATTTATATCTTGATGCTTTCCCTTTAACTTCAGGAGAATCACTTAATGAGTATATGGCAAAAGAAAGAGTACCCATTATTTTACTTCCAAAAAATCATGAATCACTCTCTTTTTTAACAGAAAACAGAGGGGATAAAAGAATTCATGCAAAAAGTGTAGAAGATTATATAAATTTAGCAAACGTAATGATCAATGATAATCGTTTAAGACAATCTGTAGCAGAAGAGGTTGTTCGACATTTTAATACCGTCTCTTATACATACAGTAAGGGCTCTTTTATCAATACTTTAAATAAAATAATGAAATGGGATATTCAGTGAAGCCTAAAATATTATTTATTGTAGATACGCTTGCTTTTGGTGGAGCACAAAAAGTATTGTTTGAACAAATGAAATATATTAAAAAACAAGGGTATGAAGTAGCTCTTTTTTCGATTAAAAAGAATATGTATCATAATTGGTTTGAAGAGTTTTTAATTTATGGAGCCATTAATGAACAGCAGAGCATTGCTACTAACATTTTTGTAGTTTTAGAAAAATTAAAAGAAGTGGTACCACATTTTGATGTAATCATTGGATTTATAGATTTATTTACCAACTACTTGGCGGTTATGTCGGGTAAAATGCATAATAAAACAACGTTGGTTTCAAGCAGAGTTGTATTGTCTGATCATCTTCAAAAAATCGATTATCCTTCAGTAAATCATGAAATGATTACGTATTTTTATAATCAAGCAGATGGGGTAATTGCATTGTCTAAAAATGTGAAAAAAGATTTAATTGAAAAGTATGCAATTGATACAAAAAAAATTTTTCAAGTATATAATCCTGTGAATTTTAAAAGAGTTGAACAACTCTCTCAAAAAGATTGTAAACATGAAACTTTTTTTAATCGAAGAGTGATATTGTCTATTGGAAGAATGACGGAACAAAAAAATCATTTGTTTGTTTTAGAACTTTTTTCACATATAGCAGATGAATACGAAGATGTAAATTTGTGCATCTTAGGAGATGGTCCATTAAGAGAAAGTTTGCTTAAAAAAATTAACAAATTATCTCTTGAGAATAGAGTTTTATTGCCAGGTAATGTGGAAAATATTTATCCGTATTTAGAAAAATCTGAATTATTTTTATTTCCTTCGTTATATGAAGGGTTAGGGAATTCAATTTTAGAAGCATTATCTGTAGGTGTTCCTATTGTAGCTTCAAATTTAGAGGTCATTAAAGAGTTGATAGAGAATAAAAAAAATGGATTACTGTGTGAATTGGCGCAACCTGAAACTTTTATTCAAGCGATTAAAAAAATACTTGAAGATAAAAGTTATGCTCAAATTTTATCAAATAATGGGAAAATAAGTGTTCAAAGGTTTCAGATTTCAAAAATAGGTGAAGAGTTTTTAAGGGTTATTAATAAGGTATATAATGGATAATAAATTTAAAACATATATGAATCAAAGAGGATGGTTTGTTTTATTTGATGATTTTGAACCACCGTTTTATTGGTTAAATGAATTAAAATATAAATTGATTGGAATTTTTGTTTCTCTTCTTGCTTTTCCTATCGTCTTGCTTTGTTTACTCTATTTATTTTTTGAAACAAAACTCAGATTCTCAAAAAAGTGTCGAATGTTATTTGGTACACATTTTATTATTACGCTGAAACTTTTTGCAAAAGAACTTGAATCTACTCACGATGTAACCTATTTTACATTTAAAGACAATGGGCATGTTGTACCAGATCTTGATGTAAAAACAATTGAAAATATTGCACCTTCATTTATAAGTCGCAGATTTCCTTTATTATTAGGACGATATTTTGCTTTTTTATGGGCAATACGTAATTTTGATATACTGCACCTCTATTTTGATGGAGGTTTTTTAAATAGAACTATATTTTGGCGATTTGAGCCTATTATTTATCAAATATTTAAAAAAAAGCTGATTATGTATTCTTTTGGAGAAGACAGAACCGATTTTATAAGAACTCACAATCTTTTTCATAAAGTTGGTTTAATGGGATTCAATAAAACTTATTTTGCAAATGATTTTATAAAAATTAAGAGAAATTATTGGTGGAGTAAGTATGCGAATTATGTTATTGGAAATACTGATTATCTGATATACCTTCCGAAACTTGATGTGCTGACTTTTAATATGCATATTTTGCCCTATGAACAACTTGTGAATAAAAAAATCAATGAGAAAATTAAAATTGTACATTTTGCAAATCATGGCATAAGAAAAGGGTCTCATATTATAGAAAAAGCACTTAAAACTGTTTGTGAAGAAACCGATCTTATTGAATATGAAATGATTTATAATGTTTCAAGAGACGAAGTACTGGAAAAAATGAATACAAGTCATATTGTAATAGAACAAGTAAGTAATGGTTTTCCTAGTTTTACCACGTTTGAAGCTTTAGCTAAAGGTAACGTTGTTTTGACAATGATTGATGAAAGTTTAATGAGTCTTTATCAATTCTTGATTCCAGAGTATTATGAAGATTTTTTTCAACAACCATACGTTATAAATACCAATATGAATAACTTGAAAGAAGATATTTTAAAAGTAATCAACAATAAACAAACATTAGAAGAGACTTTAAAAGCGACTCATGAATATGCTTATCGTCGTATTAATGATAATATTGAAGCATATCGTGCAATTATTAATAAAGTTATTAATAAGGATTAAAATGTTGACGAAAGATCAAAAAGATAAATTATTAAAAATTGAAAGAAATCTTAAAAATTGGGAATTTCCTCCTCAATTAATTATTGAAACCACATCTGTATGTAATCAAAAGTGTATTCATTGTAACCATCGTATTATGGAAAGACCTAAAGTCCATATGAAAGATGAAGTGTATAAAAAAATCATAGATGAACTCTCAGAAATAGCTCCAAATACAGAAGTTTGGCCTACTTTTTATGGGGAGGCTTTTACTTTAAGAGAGAAGTTATTTGAACGTTTACGTTATGCCAGAGATAAAGGATTAAGTAATTTGGTTCTTAATTCAAATGGTCGACTTTTAGAGAGAGATAATTGGATTGATGAAATATTAACATCAGGATTAAAACGATTTATCCTCTCTTTAGATGGATTTACAAAAGAGACATTTGAAAAAATCAGAGTAGGAGGAGACCGAGATAAGATTTATGCCGCAGTTGAAAAACTTTTACTTCGAAAAGAGGAGTTAAATTTAGAATTTCCTGTCATACAATGTCAATACTCTGTGATGGAAGAGAATGAACATGAAGTTGAAATGTTTCAATCTTATTGGGAAGAAAGAGGGGCTGAAGTCAAAACACGTGCAATGTTCTCTTGGACCAATTCGGGTGAAGTAGTTGCCCAAAATTTAGATTATAGTAATGAGTTTAGAATAGCCTGTCCTTGGGCAAATAATACAATGGCAATTCATCAAGATGGGAATGTGGTCACTTGTGCAGTGGATTATTCAGGGCGATGTGTTGTTGGAAATGTGCAAGAGTTTTCTTTAGTAGAATTATGGGCTCGACATAATGAAATTGTAAGAAAACCACATATTGAAAACAGATGGAATGATATACCTGATATTTGTAAAACTTGTCCAGATTGGCAAGTGGTTGGGGCAACGTATCATAAAAATAAAAATATTGAAGAAAAAAAAGAAGCCAGACCTTTTTGGTGGAAAAATGATAGTTAATCTTTTTGCTCTTACTGGTTATGGGAACAATGCTTTAGAGATATTATTACAAAAGGGCATAAAAATTCAGTGCTTATATACTCGTAAAGAACCAAACCCCTATCCCTATTATGAGTTAGAACAAATTGATGAATTAGCAAAAAGAAATTGTATTGATGTGCAGTATATAGATAAAAATTGTTCTTGGAGTATTAAAAACAGGGCAGATGTTAATCTTATTGTCTCTTATCATAGATTATTTAAAAAAGAGCATTTACAAAGTGCACACTATAATATTAATATTCACCCCTCTTTACTCCCTTCTTATAAGGGGCCTACCCCCACGCGATGGATGCTTTTTAATAAAGAAAAAGAGTGTGGAATTACAGCACATCATATGACAGAAGTAGTTGATGAAGGAGATATTATCTATCAAAAAGCGTATGCTTTAACTTCAAATACTGATGCGGAGTTAAGAAAATTTTTAGCTATAAAAATTGAAGAATGTGTAACATATATTTTAAAAAATTTTTCAAAATGGAATATAATTGATAGTCCCTATTTGGAGTCTTATTATGGACCATTTGATACAAAAAAAGGAAAGTAAATGAATCAAAAACAAGTGTGTGATATTTGTGGGAATAAAAGTTTTAAATTAATTTTAGATAATCAATTACCATCAGTATGCTCTGGCGGAGAGATTGTTCAAAACAGCATTCCTTTAAGAAGAGAAGAGTGTCAACATTGTGGATTTATAAAAACCATAACATCTCCTTTAGATATGTTAGGCGACAATTATTATAAATCTACTTATTCCGCAAAATTAAAAGATTCAAATTATGATTTTGTTAATTTTGCTTTTAATAAGAATTTTGTAGAGGTTTTAAATGATTTTGTTTTGGCACATGACTTTAAAACAACCGGTACTCTTCTGGATATAGGGTGCGGTAAAGGAAAATTTGAAAAAGCGTTCTTAGAAAAATATCCAAATTGGAAAGCCATTGGTGTTGACCCCAGTGAAAAATCTATAGAAATAGCTCAACAAAGTGCACCTTCCGCACAATTTATTCTTGATAAATATAATTATGATCTTTTTAAAACAGAAAAATATGATCTAATTGCAATGCATACAATTCTAAATCGAGTTTCTCCTGCAATTTTAATTCAAGATGCAGGAAAACTGTTAAATATAGGAGGTGTTTTAAGTGTACAAATAGCTATTTTTGAACAAACACCTTTTCAGTTCTACTTTGCAGATCATCCATACCTTTATGATTATGAGCATCTGTGTTTCATTGCAGCAAAAAATGGCCTATTCCCAATTAAAATGGATAATAATGGAAATTTAACTCGCGTTTTATTTGAAAAAAGAGATCAGTCAAGTGAGTTTACGATTGATACCCAAAGAATATTTCTGAAAAATAGAACCATTATTACACAATGGAAACAGATAATTTCTGAATTGTCTGAATGCAGTGATGCTGGAATGACATTAGCCATTTATGGTGCTGGTACAACTGCTGCCATGTTAATTTCACAAAGCGGGTATGATCTTAAACTTTTAAAAATAATCTTTGATGATAATGCATATAAAATAGGAGAAACTTTTTTAGATTCAAAAATTGAAAGTTTTGATATTGCTAAGGCAAAAACAGTTGACAGAGTTTTATTATGTGCAGGTCCTGATGGTATTTTAAGAATGAAAGAAAAAGTTAATTTAGATTCCGTTATTGGGTATGGCATATGAATGTAGCCATTTTACAGCCATCTTATATTCCTTGGATTGGTTATTTTGAACAAATAGCAAATGTAGAAAAGTTTGTATTTTATGATGATGTTCAATATACAAAAAATGATTGGAGAAATAGAAACAGAATCAAAACGCCACAAGGAGCTTTATGGTTGACCATCCCTGTCTCATACAAATATAAAGAGCTTATCAATGAGGTAACTGCGATACCAGGTTGGCAAAAAAAACATTTGAAAACCATTATTAACTATTATCATAAGGCTAAATATTTTGATGAGATATTTCCACTTTTTGAAAAAGTAATACTCAATGAGAAAAAATTTCTTTCTGAAATTTGTATAGATATAATTAAAACCATCTCTTCTTATTTAGAGTTCAAAACAAAGTTTTATCGTTCTTCTGAAATGAATATTAGTGGAGATAAGAATGAGCGTTTAATTAATATTTGTCAAGAATTAAATGCGCAGTTGTATTATAGTGGACAATCAGCAAATAGTTATATTAATGTAAAAAAATTTCAAGAAAAGGGGATAGAGGTTAAATTTCAGAATTTTAATTGCGTACCATATGAGCAGTTTTATGGTGAGTTTATTCCATATCTATCTGTTCTTGATTTATTATTTCATTGCGGGAAAGAGAGTCGTAATATAATACAAAAGGGCGTGTATGGAATCTGAGTTTATAATACCTGACTCTATAAAAAGTGAAATTGAAAAAGGATTAAAGTCATTTAGAAAAAAATATAGCATTAATAGTAAACTTAATAATGTTGAAAATATTTTAAATGGGATTAAATATGTTTTTGAGACTCATCGATTTAAAAAATTCAACCCTTCTGTATATAAAGAAATTAAATATTTGGAGATAGGTGTAGGATTGGGAGGAAATTTAATTAATTCTCTCAAAGCAGGCTATGATATAAATGGTATTGAACCTTCATGTGATGATGAAATCAAAGGCAGATATCAAGCATGTTTGAATCTTATGATAGCCAATGGAATAAAAGATCCTGAAGATAAGTTGATTGATTCAGTTGTTGAAAATTTGCCTTTCTCAGATGAAAGTTATGATTTTGTTTTTAGTATTGCAGTTTTAGAACATGTAAAGAGTGTAAGAGAAGCATTGAAAGAGTCTTATCGCGTATTAAAAAGAGGTGGGGTTATGTATATGAATATACCAAATTATGACTCGTTTTATGAAGGGCATTACGATATTTTATGGCTTCCTTATCTGCTTCGAAATAAAAAGATGGCAAGATTGTATTTAAAACTTAGAGGTCGTGATCCTTCCTATTTAAAAGAGTTAAATTTCACTCGACCTGACATGATAATGAAAATTGCTAAAAATGAGATGCCTAATGGTACATATGATTGTTATCCCCATATCACAGGATTTTTATCTGTTTTTGGTTTGATTTACTTTGCTTTTAAAACAAAAACATCAAATGAATTTCATGTAACACAAAAGTTATCAAGACAACCTTTACTCTATAAAGCAAGCTATTTTATTTCTATGGTGGTTGTCAAAACATTCATGTTTTGTGGGTTTGCAAAAACTTTTAATTTTATATATTTTAAGGAGGAATAATATGTCTCAAGTCTATTTAATAACGGGTGGTGCAGGATTTATAGGTTCAAATTTTGTTGATTACATTTATAATAAATATCCCGATTCAAAAATAATTGTTTTGGATTTATTAACCTATGCAGGGAATATTGAGTATTTACCCGAAAAACAAAATTGTGATCGTTTTGAATTTTGGTATGGAGATATCAAAAATACAAGTTTAGTTGAGTCTTTAGTCTCTCAATCTGATTATGTAATCCATTTTGCTGCAGAGACGCATGTGACTCGTTCCATCTCAGATAATAAAAATTTCTTTGAGACCGATGTGCTTGGTACACAAGTTATATCCAATGCCGTTTTAAAATATATGACAAAAGTTAAAAAATTTATTCATGTATCAACCTCTGAAGTTTATGGAAATGCACAAGAAGCCACAATGGATGAAAATCATCCATTGAATCCAACCTCTCCATACGCTGCGGCTAAAGCAGGTGCAGACAGATTGGTGTATTCATATTTTATAACCTATAACATTCCTGCAGTGATTGTCCGGCCTTTTAATAATTATGGACCAAGACAACATTTGGAAAAGTTAATTCCTCGATTTATTTCAAATATATTAATTGCAGATCCCCTTTGCATTCATGGCAATGGTGAGGCAAGCAGGGATTGGGTCTATGTTGAAGATACTTGTCGAGCCATAGATATGATTTTAACGGCTCCTTTAGAAGATGTTCAAGGGGAGGTTTTCAATATTGCCACGGGAAAAAGTTACTCTATTTTAGAAATTGCAGATGAGTTATTAACAATAATGAAACCTGAAAAATTAAATAAAAAATTTGATACAGATAGACCAGGACAAGTTCATCGGCATACTGGTGATTATAAAAAAATCAGAGAGTTACTTGGATGGGAACCTGAAATTGATTTTGAACAGGGATTAATTAAAACTGTGTCGTGGTTTAAAGAAAATCAGACTTTATGGGAAAAACAGATGTGGTTAAAGGATATACCTATTACGCTTCCAAATGGTCAAAAAATAGTACATTGAGGGTTACATGGATAAAGAAGAATTGTCAGAGTCTTTATTTGAATATTTAAAACAAGATCTCTCTTTTGGAAAAAAATTAAGAGGAGATAAATTTAACTTAGAAGCAACAATAAATACTGTTTTTTTGGCAAATAAATCTATGCCCTCAACCGTTCTTTCTAGATTATTATCAAAAATCTCTGAGTCTCCAAAATCATTAAAGTATTTAGAAGTTGGAAGTGGTTTAGGAATATCTTTAGTAGAAGGACTACGAGAAGGGTTTAATATAAAAGGTTTAGAACCGGGTAAAAATTGTGGATTTGAAGGCAGATTTAACTTTACTCTTAAATTATTGTCTCACTTTGGAATTAATCCAAATGAGATTATTTTTGATGGTTTTGCTGAAAATATGAGTATGTTTGTTGATGAAGAGTTTGACGTTGTCTATTCCAATCAAGTACTTGAGCATGTAAAAAATGTACAACAAGTATTAAAAGAGTCGCAAAGAGTTCTTAGAAAAGGTGGAATGATTTTTATGTCGGTTCCTCATTATAACTATTATTATGAAGGCCATTATCAGCTCTTTTGGTTACCCTATATATTTCTTAATAAAAAAATTGCCAAACAATATCTTGCTTTAAGAGGAAAAGATAAAAGTTTTGTTGATGAACTTAATTTTATTACATATGGGAATTTATACAATACCGCTAAACAAATTTTTAAGAAAAAGCATTTTTATATCATGCCACATTTTAAAAACAAGTATATTAGTTTTTTTTCAGTATTATACTATTATCAGCAGTTGAATTTTGAGAATATACCTAATAAAGTAGCATTAAATATATTTGTACAAAATAGACTTGGTAAAACTTTGAGCAAACCATTGATCTCTTTTTTTGTAAGGGTATTTATTATGTTAGGCTTTGCTGAGTCCTTAAATTTAATCTATTATAAGAAGTAAATATGAAAGTGGATTTTTTTAAACATAATATTGATGAAACAGACATTGATAGAGTCAATGCTGTTTTAAGATCAGTTTTTTTAACCAATGCTAATGTTACATCTGATTTTGAAAAGCGTTTTTCACACTATATGAAGAGTAAAGAATGTGTTGCTGTAAATTCTTGTACCGCAGCATTACATTTATCTTTATTGGCATGGGGGATAAAAGAAGGAGATGAGGTTATTACAACATCCATGAGTTTTATTGCAACTGCAAATGCTATTTTACACTCAGGAGCAAAACCTGTTTTTGTAGATGTTGAACCCGAAACATATTTAATAGATTGCAGTAAAATTGAAGACGCCATTACCCCAAACACAAAAGCAATTCTTCCTGTGCATTTGTATGGACAGATGTGCGATATGAAAGAGATAAACAAAATTGCAAAGAGACACAACCTCATAGTTATTGAAGATGCTGCACATTGTATTGAAGGAGAAAGAGATGGGATTAAAGTAGGAGAACTTTCCCATGCAGCATGTTTCTCTTTTTATGCCACTAAAAATATCACTTCAGGTGAAGGTGGAGCGATCATTTGTCAAGATGAAAGCAAAGCAGAGTATTTAAGAAAATTAAGATTGCATGGCATGAGTAAAGATGCATCAAGTCGTTATTATGGAAAGTTTTCTTATTGGGATATGGAAATATTAGGATGGAAGTATAATATCAGTGATATACAATCGGCTCTTTTAATTGGACAATTAGAAAGAATTGAGGATTTATTAAGTAAAAGAAAAAAAATTGTTGATATCTATGAAGAAAAACTTAAAAAAAATCTTGAAATTAAAAGAGTGAAGTATCTTAATACCGTTAAACAAAGTTATCATCTATATGTGATTCATGTTAAAAATAGAGATGAGGTGATTCATAAGTTAAATCAGAAAGGAATTAGTGTTGCTGTTAATTACAATCCCATACATTTAACCTCTTTTTATAGAACACAATTCAACTATGAAAGAGGGACTTTTCTCGTTACAGAAAATTGGGGAGAAGGTTGTATCTCTTTACCTCTTTATCCAACATTAGAGCATGAAAAAGTCAATTATGTAGCAGACTGTTTAATTGATATAGTAAAGGAAAAGAAGTGAAAGAAACTGCTTTAAAATATTTAGTTTGTCCTGAGTGTGAAAGCGAATTTACATTAACAGTGATTACTTCAAAAAATGAACGCATTAAAGAGGGAGTATTACATTGTAAAAAATGCAGTAAAGAGTTTGAAATAAAAGATTTCATTCCTCGTTTTGTAAAGAGTGAAGAATATGTAGAATCTTTTGGTAATGAATGGCATCTTTTTAAAAGAGTCAAGAATGATCGAGAAGAGATGTCAAAAAATGAAATGCAACAATATTTGTCATTAAAAGAAGAAGATATAAAAGAAAAAGAGGTATTAGAAATTGGTTGTGGAGCAGGTCCTTATTTAGAAATCAGCGCTTCATCTTTTAAAGCTAAACATATAGTGGGTGTTGATTTAAGTCGAGCAGTTGATGCTGCTTATGAAAATATAGGCCACTTAGAAAACGTAACAATCATACAAGCAGATTTGTTTTATTTGCCTTTTAAAAAAGAGAGATTTGATGTTGTGTATTCATTAGGCGTGCTTCATCATACCCCAGATACCCAAAAAGCTTTTGCTTCAATCAGTAAATTTGTAAAATCCAGTGGTTTATGCAGTATATGGTTATATGGTGCATATTGGTTACGAAAAAGTGCAAATCAAGATCGTATAAGAAAATACATTACTTCAAAGATGTCCATGAAAGTTTTGTACCGTTTTTCTAAAGTGGCCTCTTGGTTATATTATCTTTATAAGATACCTTTCTTGGGTAATGCATTCAGGGAAACATTTCCAATTGCAATGGATAAAGACAAAGAGGTAAGAGCTTTAAATACATACGATATGTACAGTCCTTCGTATATCAATCGTCACTATATTGATGATGTGTATACGTGGTTTATTGACAACGGTTTTAAAAAGATAGAACCTTGTCGATACCTCTTAGGAATGAAAGGAATAAAGAGGTAAATGCAGATGATGGAACGATTGTGTCATTATTTTTCTTATAAACTTATTCCAATTTTAACAGGAAGTATACATCAACCAGATGTATATGTGACCGATGGATTTTTTTTAAATTGGCGTCAAATGAAAAAATCGATTTTAAAAGCGAGTCATTATGTAAAGGGAAAATGTTTGGATATAGGCGCAGGACAAGCACCATATAAAAAATATTTAGAAGAAAAATGCACAGAGTATATTATAAGTGATTCAAGTTTAACCCATAAAGAGATGTTTAAAGCATCAGATGTTCAATTTGTTAATGCAGAAGCAACTTCTTTGCCTTTTGCTTCTGAAACAATGGATACCGTCATATTAACTCAAGTATTGGAGCATGTTTTTGATTATCAAGATGTTATAATAGAGGCCAAAAGAGTTCTCAAAAAAGAGGGCATATTACTTCTTTCTGTTCCTTTTATATATCAAGCACATGCACAACCTTATGATTTTTTTCGGTTTAGTGAATTTGGGTTAAAAACTTTATTAGAAAAGAATGGATTTGAAGTTATAGAGTTTCATTATCAAGGATATTTAGGAACAACATTAATATCAATTATAAATGGCTATATTTGGGATAGAACGAGTAAATTTAGGTGTTTTCGTAATATTGTCTGTTTGCCAATCATTTTACCTATTTTTGTATTCAATAATATCATTGGACTATTTTTAGATACCTTCAAAGCTCAATCTTTTTCTCCTAATTTTTTTGTTATTTGCAGGAATAGAGATTGAAATCTATTCTTTTTATAACTCATAATCTTACTTTAGGTGGAGTACAAAAAAATATAGCATTATTAGCCAATTATTTTGTGCAAAAATGTAGAGTGTCTATTCTTTTATTTGAAACAAAAGAAGTGATGTATACTTTGGATAAAAATATAGAACTTTTTTATCTGCCGCAAATATATTTTTCTAAAAAAGAACTGTCAGCAGAACAAACTGGAGAAAAACTTTTTAAATTTAGAGTTAAAGGAATAAAAACTTTTTTTAAAAGTACATTATTTGATAAGATTATCTCTTTTGAAGATTATAATAATATTTGCACATTAACTGCTTTACAAGAGAATTCAAATGTGATTGTTTCTTCACGTGTGAGTATTGGAAATATGTATAAAAATCAAATGATACATTTGATGCCTTACAGTTTTTATGTGTCCAATATTAAAAAATTATATAAGAACATAAAAGTAATATCTGTGAGTCAAGGTGTTGCAGAAGAGTTAAAAGAATATAATATTATCTCAAAAGTGATTCCCAATGGAATAGATATAGATAAAATCAAAGAGCTTTCACTGGTCGAGTGTGATATTAAAGAACCTTTTTTGTTGCATGTCGGAAGGTTTGACACTCGACAAAAAGGACAAAAAGAGGCGTTGTATGCGTATAGTCTTATTGCCTCAAAAATGAAAACCAAATTAGTTTTTATTGGAGATGGGAAAGATAAACTACATATTCAGCAAGAGGCAGAGCGTTTGAAATTAGAGCAAAGAGTGATTTTTAAAGGTTATGAACAAAATCCTTATTGTTATATGGCCAATTGTGAAGCATTTCTTTTTCCTTCAGTGTATGAAGGACTACCCAATACTTTCTTAGAAGCATTAAGTTTAAACTGTAAAATAATCTCTTTTAAGTTTATACCATCGTGGAGAGAGTTTGCTGGTTATGAAAATGTAGAATTTATTGATAACGATATTGAAGTATTGGCTCAAAAAATAGTGGATGTATTGAATCAACCAAATAAGAAAGTTAAAGAGTTAAATCAACGTTGTATAAATGAGTTTTCTCTTTCTCAAACGTTCAGAAAATGGGAAAATATTATTTTAAATTGAAGGTGAATAAAACATGTGTGGAATACTTTTAGAAGTAGGAAAGAGCAGTGAAAAAAACTTTAGAAAAGCTCTAGATACATTACATCACAGAGGTCCAGATGCAACCGATGTATGGATAAATAACAGTGTAAAAATGGGGCACAAAAGACTGGCAATTATTGATCTTGAAGAGCGCTCTAATCAACCAATGAAATTTGAAGAGTATACAATTGTATTTAATGGAGAAATTTATAACTTTAAAGATCTAAAGAAAAAATTCTCTTTTAACTGTCAAACGAAAAGTGATACAGAGGTGTTGCTTCACTTGTATAAAAAGTTTGGACATAAAATGTTGGATCATCTTAACGGAATGTTTGCTTTTTGTATATACGACTCTAACAAAGAAGAGTTTTTTATAGCAAGAGATCGTTTTGGGAAAAAACCCCTTTACTACTCTTCACTTAAAGGATTTATGGTATCAAGTGAAATCAAAGCCATTCTTGCATTGTTACAAACCACACCTTCTCTTAATAAAATTGCAATGCAACAATTTTTTTCTTTTCAATCATCCCTCCCTCCATATACCTTTTTTGAAGGTATTTACAAATTAGAAGCTGGAACATATGGAATTTATAAAAACAATAATCTGACCATTAAAAGATATTATAAAGCAGGAGAAAAAGAACTTCTGAATATCAGTGAAAAAGAAGCACTATTAAATATTGAAGAGTTATTATTTGATTCAGTGCAGAAGCGGCTTGTTGGAGATGAAGAAGTGGCTTCATTATTATCAGGAGGTATAGACTCTTCATTGGTAAGTGCGATTTATGCAAAAGTTTCAGGAAAAAAAATCAATACCTTTTCAATTGGTTATGATGAATATTTACATTATGATGAACTGAATGAGGCTAAAGAAGCATCACAACATATTGGTTCTATCCATCATGAATTGAGAATAGGTAGAAAAGATTATATTAATATCATGGAAACTGTTTTAACACATTTTGATGAACCAATGGGAGACTCCGCATCATTTCCTACGTATTTAATCAGTAAAATGATTCATGAGAAAGGCATTAAAACGTCATTAAGTGGAGAAGGGAGTGATGAGATATTTTTAGGGTATGATAATTATTTTCATATGGCACAATTTTATTCTATGAATAATGAGCTATCAAGCAACAGTAAATCTCTTCTGAAAAACTATTTAGACAATAACCAAAATCTTTCTAGAAGTTGGGAATATTTAAATCGAGTGTGTAACAATGAACAAATCTTTTATAGTGGAGGGGAGACTTTTACAAAAATGCAATTGGATAAATTACAAACTGAAAGTTGCTTTGATGTAAGAGAAAAACATCCATATGAAAATGATCCTTATTTATGGATGTCAAAAGTTGATCTTAAAATCTGGATTGCTGAAGTATTAATGAGTAAAATTGATCGAATGTCCATGGCAAACTCTTTAGAATTAAGAGCTCCTTTTTTAGATTATAGGTTAGTGGATTATATGTTGTCTTTACCTGGGCACCTTCGGGCAGGAGATACCAATAAATATCTTTTAAAGAAAATTGCTTCAAAATATATACCTACTTCTATTGTAAATAGAAGAAAAAAAGGCTTTAGCTCTCCTTTTATTGAATGGTTATACGCAGAATATGATAAAGAAATCTTAACATTAATGTTAAAAGTAGCCAATGAGAGTGGGTTATTTCATAGTGAATTTATAAAATATTTATATTTAGAAGGGAAAGAAGGACGATTTAAACAGCACATTTGGTCTTTATATTTATTTTGCAGATGGTATCAAAAAGTCTTTATGTGAGTGAGTTAGATGAAGTCATTGCTTACCCCATGGGTGAAGAGGATTATAAAAAAATAAATGATATAGTAAATAAATGATACAGTACATAAGGGGAGGGGAAATGAAGAGATTGTTTTTTTGTATTAATTTTGAAGAATTAAAAGATATAGAGTATGAAAATTCAATGTTTAATTCAGCAGTAGGATTTTCTATTCAATTATTAGAAACAATTAATAATAGTGATATTCAGATTACTTTTCACTCTTTTAATAAAGATATTTTAGCAGTAGTTAAAACCGTTGCTGATTCTAAAATTGAGTTTATAACAGATGAGGAGGTAATTCCTTTATTAAATAAGATTGATATTTTTATTGTTAATGATAAAAATATTGCTCAAACCAGTGAGCAGTATTTAACAATTTTGTATCACCCTTGTTATCAAAACCATGAAGAGAAGAACCTGCATATTGTTAATAGTTTATTTGATTTAAATAGGGTTTTGAATGCAGCCTGAGATAGACATATATAAGCGTCAAGTAGAAAAATGGAAACAACTTTTTTATTCTAAAGTAGAAAAAAATAAAAAATGTGTGGTAATGTTTTCTATGTTTGCAACTTACACATCACTTTTTGGAAATTTACATGAAAAGTTCAAAGAACTCGGTTGGTGTGTGATTAACCTTAAGTCTCCTCATTGTAAAGATGCAATGCTTGATAAAAAAGCAATTACTTTAGAAATTCCATTTTTTCAAAATGAATATTTTTTAGATTCTTTAAACTTAAAGGGCATAGATTTAATTATTTCCACTAATATTACAAGTAAGAATTTGATCTCTCAAAATGCTGTAGGTCTCTATTTGTCTCATGATGCATTTACAGGTGTTGTCCCAGAGAGTGGATATAAATATCTTTTTTTTGCAACGCAGAGTGCAATTTCATCTATGGTCAATGAAAAAAACAATTATGATTGTACGAATCGATGTTTTATTAAAGGGGGGTATTTAAAACTGGATGCAACGATTAAATCGTATGAATCTGTTAAAAACAATTATAAAGAAACAAAGAGTATTTTAATTGCACCCACTGTAAAGTCTCCTCAAACTGCAACTGAAGAGAGTTTGGCCTATAACGTTGGCTTTGATCAACATTTGATTGAGTTTTTATTGGAACAAACTTCTTATAGTATTATTTATCGAGCGCACCCTACAAGCTTAACTCACCCCTCTTATGATGTTTTAAAAACAAAATTTCAAGACAATCAAAGAGTTGAGTTTTCAAATAAATCTCTTTTAGAAGATTATGCCCGATCGTTATGTATGATAACTGACATTTCAACTACAGCATTTACTTACTCATTAACCACATTGAAGCCATCAATATTTTTTGCGCCAGGAGTCAAAGTATTTGATCCCCAAAGAAGACCTGTTGAGAAGTTAGGGTTTCATGCTAAAAAAACAAGTGATATTTTAAAAGTAATTGATACAATCAAAACAAACCAAGAAGCATATGCCAATAAAATTGAAAAATATAAAAAAGAAGCTATTTTTAATATAGGATGCAGTGAAGAGTACCTTTTAGAAAATCTAGAGTATATTTTAACGCATAAGAAGCATCCAAATTGGGTTTACACATGATGCAACAAAAAGGAAAACTCATTTGGGTAACCGGTCTAAGTGGAAGTGGAAAAACAACTATTGGAAAAGCAGTATATGAGAAATTAAAGAAAAAGTATGACAATACAGTTTTTTTAGATGGAGACATTTTTCGCGAAGTGTTAGGGAATGATTTGGGACATACTCCAAAAGATAGATTGGAAAATGCAAAAAGAATTCATAAAATGTGTAAATTCTTAATCTCTCAAGATATCAATGTCGTGTGTGCCACGATGTCTTTATATAAAGAGATACATGACCTTAATAGAAAAGAGATTGAAGAATATTTTGAGATTTTTATTGAGTGTACGATTGAAGAGTTGATAAAAAGAGATCAAAAAGGGTTATATTCAAAAGCTTTAAAAGGTCAAAGGGATGATGTTGTAGGTGTAAATTTACCGTATGACAGACCTCATAATTGTGAATTAATCATTGAAAACAGTGAAAACAATCACCTTAATGAAAAAGTAGAACAAATTTTAAATTTAATTGGAGAGAAGTGATGAAGCAAGGAGATTTTACAAAATTAGCCAAGCAGTATATTAATCGACCAGCATACAGTCAATTACTTTTAGAAAACTTGTTAAAGATAATGGAGTATAAGACAAAAAATGAAACTTTTCAAATCGTTGAGGTTGGAGCAGGAACAGGTAAGTTAACAAAAATGTTACTTGAAATGGGGTTATCTGTAATAGCAGTTGAACCTAATGATGCCATGCGAGAAGAAGGGATTAAATATACAAATAAATTTGAAAATGTGCAGTGGTTAAAAGGAAGTGGTGAAGAGACAGGAATAAAAGATAATATTGCTGATTGGGTTATTATGGCTTCTTCTTTTCATTGGACTGATCCACAAAAATCATTACCAGAGTTTGCACGTATTCTTAAAAGTGAAGGGTATTTTACAGCAATGTGGAATCCTAGAAATATTAAAATATCTGAGTTCCATACAAATATTGAAGAAAATATTAAAAAAATTGTTCCAGAATTAAAACGAGTCTCATCTGGAATTCAAAGTACACAAGAGTGGGAGTACGTATTAGTTTCTACAGGAGATTTTAAGAACTGTTTTTTTATGGAAACCGATCATATGGAATTGATGAGTAAAGAGAGATATATGGGTGCATGGCATTCAGTAAATGATATACAAGTTCAAGCAGGTGTTCAAAGGTGGAATGAAATCATTGCCATGATTGAAAAAGAAATAAAAGATTTAGAGATCATTGAAGTACCTTATAAAATCAGAGCATGGACTGCAAAAAAAGTATGAAACTATCATCGTTATCAAAAGCAAAAACATTAGAATATTTATCGAACAAAATTCTATCAGCTAAAATATTGCCTTTGAGTAGGTTTTATGTAAAGGATTATTTAAAGAACAAGCAAAGCATTTTAAATAAATGCTTAGAGTCTTTTGATGCTGAAATCATCGTTCGTTCTTCATCTTCAAATGAAGATAATGGTATCACATCTCATGCAGGTGGTTTTGAAAGTATACAAAATGTACAACTTAGGAAAAATGAGTTAGAAAAAGCTATTGACATGGTTATACAATCATATGGTGATGTTGTGAAGAATAAAGATGAAGTGTTTGTTCAACCCATGCTTAAAAATGTATCTATGAGTGGAGTAATTTTTACTGCAGACATAGATACATTGGCTCCTTATTATATTATTAATTATGATGAGAGCGGAAGTACAAATAGTGTGACAGGTGGTGAAGGTGAGAATTTAAAAACAAGAATTGTCTTTAAAAATTCAAAACAAGACAAAAATCACAAAATAAATCAACTTATTAAAGCTTCAAAAGAGTGTGAAGAAGTTTTTGAGAATCAATTTTTAGATATTGAGTTTGCTATAGTAGATGAAGTAATTTATATTTTACAAGTAAGAACGATTGTTACAAATAATAAGCTTGATTTAAGTGAGATAGCTTTAGAAAAGAGTTTAGAAAAACTATATAAAAAAATAAAGAAATTAAATGCACAACATCCAAAGTTACTAGGAAGTCGAAGTATATTTGGTGTTATGCCTGATTGGAATCCTGCTGAGATTATAGGTATAAAGCCCAAAAGGTTAGCCCTCTCATTATATAAAGAGATAGTTACAGATGAAATATGGGCATATCAAAGAGATAATTATGGTTATAGGAACTTGAGATCTTTTCCTTTATTGGTCTCTTTTTTAGGAGTACCTTTCATAGATGTAAGGGTCTCTTTTAACTCTTTTATTCCAGAAAACTTGCATAACAGTATAGCAGCTAAATTAGTTGAATTTTATCTTGAAGAACTCTCTAAAAATTCAAATAATCATGATAAAGTTGAATTTAAAATTGTATTTTCTTGTTATTATCTTGGAATTGATAAGAAATTAAAAAAACTACAACAACACGGTTTCAGTGATAATGAAATAAAAAGAATTGAGTTTGAACTTTTAGAGCTTACTAATAATATTATAGATATAAAAAATGGTTTGTATAAAAAAGATTTAAATAAAATTGAACTTTTAAAAGAGAAGTATAAGGATATAGTAGAATCAAATTTACCTATAATAGAGAAGATATATTGGCTTATTGAGGATTGTAAACGATATGGAACACTCCCATTTGCTGGAGTTGCAAGAGCAGCGTTTATTGCTGTACAATTCTTAAACTCATTTGTAGAAGAGAAGATTATAACATCTCAAGAACAATATCAATTTTTAAACAGTATCGAAACCATATCAAAAAAAATATCTGAAGATAAAAAATATTTATCGAAAAAAAAGTTTTTAGAGGATTATGGGCACTTAAGGCCAGGTACATATGATATCTGTTCAAAAAGATATGATGAAGCATATGATGAATACTTTTCAGGTTTTGGATGTGAAAGTAAGCAAGAAGCTTTTGAATTTTCAAAAGCTCAAAAAGAAAAAATAGAGCAACTTATCATTGAAAATGGACTTAAATGTAATTATGATGGATTAATAACATTTATTAAAGAATCGATTCAGGGTCGAGAGTATGCAAAGTTTATATTTACAAAACATTTGAGTAAAATATTGATCTATATAGAAGAGTTTGGCTGTAAAGTAAATGTGAGCAGAGATGACCTTGCATATTTAGATATTCAAAAATTTAAAAATCTTTATGCAACATTAGATCATCGTGATGTTAAAGATATTCTTAAAAAAGATATTGAGAAAAATAAAGAGTTTTATAAATATACACAAGCTATTAAGCTGCCTAGTTTAATTACTCATGAAGATGATATCTATAGTTTTTCTGTAGGAGTTGAAGAAGCAAATTTTGTAACACTCGAAAGGGTTACTTCAAATATAGCTGACATAGAGAACATTAATGAGATTAATGTAGAAGGAAAAATAGTTTGTATAAAGTCTGCTGATCCAGGGTATGATTATCTTTTTTCTAAAAATATCTCAGGTTTGATTACGTGTTATGGTGGGGCGAACTCTCATATGGCAATAAGGTGTGCAGAATTGAAAATTCCTGCTGTAATTGGCTGTGGTGAAAATATGTTTTTAAAGTATAAAAAAGCAAATATGATAACCATCGATGCTGCAAATAAACAAGTTAAGATTATATCATGAAAAAAATAGCAATAACTCAACGATTAATAGACCATACAGGAGATGATGAAGTTCGAGAAGCTTTGGATATTAACTATTGTAAATTTATGTATGAATGTGGTTTTTTACCAATAGCACTACCGTATGAAGTGAACTTTAAAAGCTATTTTAAGGAGTTAAATATTGAGGGTGTGTTATTAACTGGAGGTAATGATCTTAACGTATGTAATCCCAATGAACTCTCTAATAAAAGAGATGAATTTGAAAAACAGCTTATTAGTTATTGTATTGAACATAGTATTCCTGTGTTCGGGATATGTCGTGGGCTTCAAATTATTGCTCACTATTTTAATAGTAGTTTTATGGACGTCGAAAACCAAATTGGTACCCAACATCAATTATCTGTTAATCCAAAATCACAGTATTATGGAGATTTAATAAAGCTAGATAATGTCAATTCTTATCATAACTATGGTATAAAAGAGTTAGTATCGTCTTTATTATGTAGTGCATCTACTAAAGATGGCATAATCAAAGCTATTGAACATCGGCAGTATAAAATATTTGCTCAGATGTGGCATCCTGAACGAGAAAAGCCATTTAATCAAATACAACTCAATGTAATAAAAAATTTTTTTGGATAAAAATATGAAAGTAATAATTTTAGCGGCAGGTCAAGGAACTCGTTTACGACCTCTTACCAATAATCAACCAAAGTGTATGGTTGCATATAATTCTGTACCGATAATAAGAACAATTTTAAATTGTATCAAAGAGTGTGGCATAGATAAAACATCGATTGTAACAGGGTATAAATCCAATGTTCTGAAAGAGTACCTTAACAAAGAGCAAATCACTTATTTTGAAAATATCAAGTATGATTCAACCAATATGACCTATTCCCTTTTTTGTGCAAAAGAGTGGATGAATGATGATCTTATAATTTCTTATTCAGATATTATCTATGATAAACAAGTATTAAAAAAATTGATGGATGCACCTTCTGATATCAGTGTTGTTGTTGATAAAAGTTGGAAACAATTGTGGCTCCAGCGAATGGATAACCCTCTTCTTGATGCTGAAACTTTAAAAGTTGAAGATAATAAAATTATTGAACTGGGTAAAAAGCCAAGAGATTATAGTGAGATTGATGGTCAATATATTGGTTTAATTAAAATTTCAAAGAAAGTTTTGCCCAAGATAATTCACTTTTATGATGAAGTTTTACGAAAAAAATTATCACAAAATGAGTTTGATAATATGTATATGACAACTTTTATACAAGAAATTATTGATAACTTACATGAAGTTAATCCTGTTTGGATTGATGGGAAGTGGCTTGAAGTAGATTGCGTAAGCGATTTAGAGATTAAAATGATAAATAAGGTTTAATAATGATTTGGTTTGATTTAGTAACTCCAAAATCTGTTTTATTTTTTATTCCTATGATTAAAGAGATTGAAAAAAGAGGAAGAAAAGTTTTAATCACCGCAAGAGAAGGAAAAGATTACTCTGAAGTCGTGGAACTGTTAAGACTTTATAATATGGAATTTATAAATAGAGGAGAGTTTGGTGGAGCTTGCTTAAAAGATAAACTGCATGCATCAATTGAGAGGCAAAAAGCTTTGATGGAGTTTGTAACTCTTTATGATATTGACAGACTTGTGTGTTTATGTTCCGTTGATGCCAATCGTGTGGCTTTTGGTTTGGGTATACCTGTTGTTAATTTCTATGATATTCCTTTATCTGATTACAATACCAACTTTAAAAAAGCACTTCCTCAAGCAAGATTAACACTGCCTTTATCAAGTAAAGTTTTTAAACCTTTTGTAGTACCTGATGAAATTTTTTTAAGATTTTCATTGGATGAAGAACAAATCTTTGATTATGATTTCATTGACCCTGTCATATGGCTGAAACATTTTGAGCCAGATTTTGAATATGTTAAAAAGGTTCTGAAATCCTATAATCTTGATTTATCAAAAAAGATGATTATTATCAGAGAAGAGGAGTATAAATCCTCTTACGTAGATAAAAAATACCCTATTTTATATGAAGCATTAGAAGAGATTTATAATACAACAAATGCCAATATTATTATTATTCCAAGGTATGAAAGTGCATATTTAAAAGAGGAGTTCCCTTTTGCAACGGTATTAGAAGAAAAAATAGTCATTCAACACCTTTTAGCGTATGCAGACTTATTTATTGGTGGTGGAGGAACTTTAAATACCGAAGCATGTTTTTTTAATACACCAACAATCTCTACAAGAAGTTTTATATGTCATTATGATAAATTTCAAATTGACAATGGATTAATGGTATGGGTTAATTCAAAAGAGGATTTGTTAAAGAGTGTGTATGCATTGTTAAATAGTCAAAAGCAACAACATAATAATTGTTTAAATACAATGCAATTACATTTAAATAAGTTAGTTGATGAGATTTTAAGTTAAAATAAAACAGCTTATTTCTTCTCTAGAATAGTTTGTGCAAACAGAAAATCCAACTCATCATCAATATCAACTGAACTTTGTTTATCCATGATAAAAGCAAAAATATTCTCTTTTAAAAACAGAGAGTTCTCTTTGAGTAATGCGCTTGTTTTACAGATATAAATTGCTCCATTGAGTTGGTAGTATGTTGGGAGGTCTTGGCTTCTTTTTGTTTTTAACTCATCGCTTAAAAAATGGCTCATACTGTTGTCTTTTGGCAGCGTATTGCACCAAAGTGGAGAGTGCGCAGTGGGACTTACACTGATAATAGCATCCGCATTTTTTTCATGTAAAAGTTCAATGGCTTGGTCTATGTGTTGTGAAGTTCGAAGTGGACTGGTGGGTTGTAAAAGAACGATATACTCATAGTTAGCATGATATTGTAATACATGTTTAATCACATCAACTGTTGAAGAGCTGTCTTGGGCAAACTCACTCGGACGTTGTAAAGCTTCTACTTCTAATTGACTTGCAAGAGTAAGTATGGCTTCATCGTCACTTGAAACCACAATATGGCTAAGATACTGACTTTGTTTTGCTGCTTCAATACTCCACGTAATCAAAGGTTTCCCACACAAAGATAAACGATTTTTATTAGGTAAACGTTTACTTCCAGCTCGTGCAGGGATAATGGCTAGAAATGAGTTTGATTTATTCATCAAAGACCTTAAAGTACTCATTTTGAGCCTCTTCAAAATCACTCATTCGACCAATATCGAGCCAATATTCATGCAGAGGAAAAGAGATGGCTTTATGCTCTTTTGAAATGAGCTGTTCAAACAAAGTTGGCATGTCATAAAAACTGTTTTTAGGAATATAGTGCAACACCTCTGGAGATAAGACATAGATACCCGCATTGACAAAAAAAGTCTCAATAGGCTTTTCTTTAATTGAAGTGATACTGCTGTTTTGTGTTTGTATCACCCCATAAGGGATTTGATAATCATACTCTCTTACACACATTGTTGCAGTGGCATGTTCATGTATATGAAAATCTAAAAGATGTGTGAAGTTGACATTGGTCAGCAAATCGGCATTCATCACAAAAAAAGGCTCTTTGGGTTGAAATGGAAGTAGACTCAGTGCACCAGCCGTTCCTAATCGTTGGCTCTCTTCAATATAATCAATGCAGACACCAAATTTAGAACCATCACCAAAATACTCTTTGATCATCTCTGCTTTATAGTTCACACTGATGGTGATATTCACAAACCCATATTTGGAAAAGTTTTCAATGATGGTCTCTAAAATAGGTTTATTTCCCACTTTTAAAAGTGGTTTAGGCATTTTTTGAGTTAAAGGATGCAGTCTTGTACCTAATCCTCCTGCCATGAGAACAACTCGGTTTTTTCTCGTGGTTATTTTTAAAAGTGTGGCTAAATCTTCAATATCCACCAAATGCCCTTGGTCGTTTACAATGGGGATTTGATAGAGTTTTTTATGGATGGCTTTTTGTATGATGGCCTCTTTAGATTCGTTTATATTGGCCAACGTAGGGTTTTTAAAATAGATGCTCTCAATAGCTGAGTCCAAGTTCAATCCATTTAAAAGACCACGCCTAATATCTCCATCTGTGATGGTTCCAATGACTTTTTTATTTTTATCAATGACAATGGCAATTTTCATGGCACCACTGTCTATAATAGAAAGTGCCTCTTTAATCGTTGAAAGAGGTGAAACGGTAATGTCTTGAATCTCTTTCATTGAATCTCCTTAAGCAACATAAAACTCTCCGCATATTGGCATCCTGCAGTAGCACCACGTAAGGTTGCTAAAGCTTGAATATTTTCAATGCTTCTTGGAAAGGGGTGTGCTTGGATTTCACTTTTATACAGATTCATAATCTCAATTTTTTGCTGCATATAGTGTGTGATATCAACAAAGACATTAGGTGTAAAAGGGGAAGATGATACAGGAAAGAACTCTGTTTCACTTAAAATTTCCATCATATAAATTTTTTGAATAAATGGGTAACGAAATGTTTTGGTGCAACTGTAAGCTGCCTCAAAAAGTTTTCTGTGATCACTGTGAACATCATGGCAAAAAGGCAGATATAAAATATTGGGTTTAACCGTGTTTATAATCTTGGAAATCGATGATATAAGTTCGCTCATGGTGTACTCATCTGCTTGAGCTGTTTTAAGTTTGAGATGGTGCACAGATGTAAATTTATAAAGTGAAGCAACCTCTTTAAGCTCTTGTTCTCGCGTTGTAAAATAGGGGTGTGATTCATCCATGGTGGTGCAAATAAGCCAGTTTATCTCATCACCTTGGGCTTGATGTTTTAACAGTGTCCCTCCACAACCTAAAGTTTCATCATCAGGATGAGGGGCAATGACTAAAACTTTATTGCTCATAGATACTCTCCTATTTTTGGCAGAGTCGTGAATTCATGTTCAAGAATTTTGACCGCACCATCATTGGTTTTAACTATTATACAATTGTTTTCTACTGATAACACTTTACCTGGTTCAAGGCGTGGTTCTTTATAATCTAAGATTTCCACTTTCCAAACAGGAATATCAGTATTGTTATAGACAAGGTGAGCCCCAACATAAGGCTTAGAAAGGGCTCTTACAAGGTTATAGATACTTAGACTGTTCATCCTAAAATCAATTTTCCCATCGTTTTTTCCTCTTTTTCGCCAATAGTTTGCTTTGCTATGGTCTTGTGCTGTTTTTACATAGCTGTTTTGTTCCAGTTGGGGTAGAAACTCTTCAATCTGAGAAAGGGCTGTAAGCGTTATTTTTTTATACAAAGAGTATGCATCATCGTGGTCACTGATGTCAAACTCTTTTTGAGAGAGAATATCTCCACTATCAGCACCTTCATCCATAAAAAAGAAGGTGGTTGCAGATTGTTTTAGACCAAGAGCCAAACTCCAAATAATTGGGTGGCGTCCTCTGTTTAAAGGCAGTTTTGTAGGATGAAATCCTAATACGCCTAAAGCAGGGAGTTCTAACAGCTCTTTTTTAATCAGGTTTGACCAACCAAAACAAAAAACAATGTCGGGCTGGAGTGATTTAATCCATGCAATACTTTGAGGTGTATTAACATCTTCTGTGCAGTGACAAGGGATATGGTGCTTCTGACACAAGGGTTGTAAGTTGGCAAAGTCACTGTTAAAAGAAGAAGATTCTTTGGTACAAACACCAACGATATTGGCATTTAAATCTATCAGTTTTTCCAATGTTTGAAGTGAAAAATCAACGGTACCTATAAAAACTATTTTCATATTACACCTCTAAATCATAAAAGGACTTTTTTAAAATATTTTCTAATGAGACACTCTCTAAAACATTTACAATTTTCTGACTGCTGTTACCATTGTCATAAGGGTTTGTAACGCTTGGCAGTTGTTTTATAAAGGCATCGCTGTACAATTTATGTAAAGCAGATAAAATACTTTTTGTTTCAGGAAGACAATCAATAACAGAGTCTGCTTTTATTCGCCCTTTTTGACGGTCACCAATATTGATCGTACCTATTTGAAAGCTGGGAGCTTCAAGTAAACCACTTGAGCTGTTTCCCACAACTCCATCCACAAACTGTAAAGCGCTTAAGTATCTTAGTTGTCCCAGTGATTCAAAGGCGATAGAGTGTTGATAGTTCTTGTTTACATAGGCATCAATCATGGTATTGATAATGCGTCCATTGGTATCACTGTTGGCTTTGGTAAAGATGATATTGGTATGGTTAAGTGTATCAAGAGTATTCAGCAAAGCTTGAAACTGCTCTTGTGCTGTAGCATTTTCTAAAGTAACAGGATGAAAGGTCACCAGAAGATTTTTGTCATTCAATTTAAAATTAATGGATTCTTCAAACGCCTCTTTGTCAAGCAGTTGAAGCTTTTTAATACTCTCAATACCCAAAGCACCTACATTAAAAACATGGTCGGGTTGTTCTCCTAATTGAATGACGCGTTTTTGGTAGGTTTGGGTTGATGTAAAGTGAAGGTGACTCATCTTAGTAATACTGTGGCGAATCGCTTCATCAATGAGTCCTTCTGTTAACTCTCCTCCATGAATATGTGCAATCGGAATACGTGAAATCATCGCAGCATTTGCGGCTGTGAATATCTCATAACGATCACCTAAGAGAACAATCATGTCGGGCTTAAGTTCTTCATAGGCTTGTGCAAAACCCACTTGTGCAATTCCCATAGAGCGATTAATCTCCACTGCAGAATCACCTAGAAGTGGCATCTCTATTTTTTTATCAATATGAAACTCCTCTTCAATGACTTGATACGTCAAGCCAAATTCAGAAGAGAGATGCATACCCGTAACAAGTAGTTGCAGTTGTAAAGTTGAACTTTTTTCAATCTCTTTGAGCAACCAGTAGAGTAAACCGTACTCTGCACGTGTACCGGTGATGACACATATTTTTCTTTTTTGAGTCATATGTGCTCTTTTTTGATATAGACAGGAATCTTGTGACTGATATTGAGTTTTTTAAACTCTACATCTTTATCTTTAAAGAATTCATCTACTGCTTGAGTCTCACCAGGGAAGGTACCATAATCATCAAAAATAACAATTCCCCCTTTAACAATTCTTGGCCATAAGGTTTCAAGCGCTACTTTTGCAGGTTCATATACATCTGTATCAATATGTAAAAGAGCAATTTTAGTGTGAGGGTTGTGATTAAAGTATTCAGGTAAAGTGTGTACGATATCTCCTTTAACCAATTCGAAATTCTCAAACTGTTTAAAGCTGCAAATATGTTCTAACTCCTCTTTAGAAATAGAGTGTTCACCTGATTCTTCTGTAAATTTTTTAACATAGGGTTTGTCTTTTTCAAAAGAGGTTTCAGGAAATTGCGAAAAACTGTCAAAACCAATGACTTTACGAGATTTTTGATTTTCAAGCAGGTTTCTAAAACTCAACCATCGAAGAAAAGAGGCTCCTTTGAATACACCCGTTTCTACTACATCCCCCGGTAATTCATGAATCATTTTATACAACTCATAGTGAGATAGCAGTTTTCCTACACGTGAAATATCACTGGTGAGGTAAAATCCATTTTCATAATCAAAACTTTGTTCAGTTTCGTATTCAAAAAGTTTCATGCGTTTTCCTTTAGTCTATGAGTTCATCTTCTTGGTAGTCACGTTGAGCAATTTGTCCTAACACAACCTCCCAATTCATTGGGTTGATTCCTGTTCCGGGTCGTTTAATTGTGAGGTTTTCAGCTGTAAAAATCTCTCCTTTTTTTATGGCTTGTTTTGCCACAATTGATTTACGAACCACGCTCATGTTTTTTATTTCACTGGGTGAGGGTTGTTTCACTCCATTGCCCAAAGCTTGTTCAATATTTCGAATGGTCTGAACCATCGCTTTTAACTCCTCTGGTTCTAGACTTGCTTTATGGTCAGGCCCTTCCATGTCTTTATCCAAAGTAAAATGTTTTTCAATACAACATGCGCCTAATGCAACGGCTGCAATATCCACTTCAATGCCTAAGGTATGGTCACTGTACCCATATTTTATATCAAAGGTTTTACCAATGGTTTGCATCGCTTTTAAATTCACATCACACATGGGTGTAGGGTATTGCGTATTGGCATGCAGTACGGTGATGTTCTCTTTTTGTGTGCCTGCTTGAATTAACACACCTAAGGCCAATTGAATCTCATCCATATTGGACATCCCTGTTGAGAGAATAACTTTTTTATTCAGACTTCCAATGTGTTGTAAATAAGGAAGATTGGTGATTTCTCCACTGGGAATTTTAAAAATATCCAGACCTAACTCGTTTAGAAGTTCAATGCTGTCATGGTCAAAGGGGGTGGATAAAAAAAGAATCTTTTTCTCTTTACAATAGTCAAGCAACGTATGGTGAGCCTCTATGTCCAACTCCAGCTTTTTAATCATCTCAAACTGAGACTCTTTTGCGTTGGTGGTCTCTTTTTGGTAATCGGCTTTTTGAGTATCTTTACACACCAAATTTTCCGTTTTAAATGTCTGAAATTTTACGGCATCGGCTTTTGCTTCAACAGCAGCATCAATGAGCTTTTTAGCCAATTCAAGAGAGCCATTGTGGTTCACACCCGCTTCAGCAATGATAAAAACCTTCATCGTATCACACTGCCTGCTTTTACGAATTGATTAATGGTTACTCCCTCTTTAGTCGTGGCATTACTTCCTACAAAGGTGTGTGCTTCAATTTTGACATTTCCATTAATGATACACCCCGTAGAGATATGACAGTGGTCTTCAACTATGGCATCATGTTCAATTAAGGCTTTGGTGTTGATAATACAATTTTTACCAATGTTGACGTTGGCATTGATTAAGGCTTGGTGCATCACCACTGTTCCCTCTTCAATGTTTGCATGTTGTGAAACATACGACAAAGGGGAGATGATGATGGGCAGATGAAATCCAATCTTTTTGAGTTTATTAAATAAGTCAACTCTTATTTGGTTGCTTTGAATGTGACCTATTGTAATGAGCGCATTTGGGCATTGTAAAAAGAGTGTTTCCAAGTCCTCATCACAGCCAATAACCTCATAACCCAACACAGTTTTCCCTACACTCTCTTTAACGTCTACAATACCAATAATAGTGTATTTGTCTTCTTGTTCAATCACATCAATGACACTGTGGCAATGTCCACCACCACCAATTAAAATAATAGGCTCTTTTTTCATACTCTCACCGAACTGGGGATATTTACAACTCTTTGTTCAAGATATTGTGCATTGGTCAAATCATCTTTTTGACAATGTCTAAACATCTCTAACTCATTTAACAACCTCCAAATAGGTCGCGTCATCACTTGGTTTGTATTGCTGAACTCTAAAAATGCATCTCTTTGCTCTTTGGTTTCAAATTGTATGGCTTGCAACCAGTAGTTGGATTGTGCATGAGTAGGTTCTTTTATAAACTCTATCTTAGCATAAGCAGCAAAAAAATTGTCATAAATACGTGAGAGTTCACGTTTAGATTTTAAAAATGCTTCCAGTTGTTCAAGTTGTGCAACTAAAAGTGCCGCATTGATATTGGGAAGGCGATAGTTATACCCTATTTCATCATGGACATATTCATAGGCGTGAGCTATCTTTGCTGTGGTTGTAAGATGTTTTGCTTTTTGTGCTAAAACTTCATCATTGGTTACAATGACACCTCCACCACCTGAAGTAATAATTTTATTGCCATTAAAACTAAAAGCACCTAATGTACCAAAAGTACCAGTGTGTTGCTTTTTATAATAGCTGCCTAAAGATTCTGCGGCATCTTCTATGAGCGTGATATGCCACGCGTCACAGAGTTGCTTGATGGTGTCAATTTCACATGGGTGACCAAAGGTGTGCATGGGAACGCACGCTTTGATTCTTTTGTTCGTTGTTTTATTAATACATTGCTCATTGATGCATTCACAATGGGTGTGAAGAAATTTTTCCAAAGCCTGAGCAGACAAACCTAAAGTATTTTTGTCCACATCAAGAAAAATAGGTTGCGCTTGAGTATACGCAATGGCATTACACGTGGCAATAAAAGAGAGGGGTTGTGTGATGACTTCATCCTCTTTTGTTACACCTGCAACAAGCAGTGCAATATGAAGAGCGGCAGTACCATTAACTGTGGCAATGGCATATTTACTGCCAACTTTTTGTGCAAACTCTTTTTCAAAGGTATCTACATATTTCCCAACGCTAGAGACATAAGTTGAATCAATGCATTCATTTAAGTAGTTTTTTTCATTACCTAAAAATCGTGGCTCATGCAGAGGTATAAACTCTTTTGTATGAAATGTTTGTTGAATAAAGCTGACTATATCTTTCATATTACATCTTTCCATCAAGGTACTTCCCTGTCTCTTTGTGTTCAAAGTCAGGAATGAGTTTCAAAAACTCTTTAAGTATATCCTCTTTGGACCATGAAAGTTCACTTTTAAGATGTTTTATTATCTGTGTGAAATGGTTCAAGTTTTCTTCATCATACAAGGCATCATTTTTTATAACGCCCAAACTCTTAAAACGATGCATATCTAACTGTTCATTTTCAGTAAAAAACTCTTCAAAGTCTTTTTCACCTGTGGTATCACTTGTTGTAAATAAACAAGGCCATTTCCCTTCAGCAGGGAGTTTTTTCGATAACTCTCTGGCTTGATTTTCATCGTTACAAATAAAGGCGTCATAGCCTAAGTTCTTTAAGTATCTCGTTGTAATTTCAGCAAAAGTAATCAGATGCAAGTGTTCACTTAATTTAGGGAAAAAGATATCTCGATTCTCTCCAAAAATGCATGACATCAAACAAAGTTCACCAGACTCTTGAGGGGTTACAAAATAGCGTTTGATATCATTGGGTGCCACAAGTGGCTGCTCTTTTTGAATTCTTTGATTAAACCCATGCAATAAACTTCCATCACTGAATGCCACATTGGCAAAACGTGCCATAGAAACATCAATTTGTTTGGATTTTCTCATTACAAACATCTCCATGATACGTTTACTTGCACCCATCATATTCACAGGATTGGCTGCTTTATCCGTACTGACACAAAAGTATTTTTTAGTCCCTTTATCAATGGCTTGTTGCATGGTTTTGTCGGTATTGAAAATATTGGTATCAATCATGCGCATAAGGGTATATGGGTCTTTCTCACTTCGTACATGTTTGAGTGCAGAAAGATTCAGAACATAGTCATACTTCCCATCTTGTTTAATAAATGCATCATATTCGCTACTTCCAATATCCAAAGCATATGTAGCAAACTCACCTTTGATATATCCCATACTGCTTCGTATGTCTCGTACGAGTTCGACAAGATTGTTTTCAGAGATATCAACCACATGCAGTTTTTTAGGATGACGTTTAAAAATCTCTTTCGTTACAGCTTGACCAATACTGCCAGCCCCACCTAAAACTAAAAATGAAGCGTCTTGAACATGTTGTGCTAATTGTTCATGCAATTGTTTTAAGTCTTCAGTGAATAAAGCTTCTGTTCTTCCTAAAAGATGCAGTGTATTGTTCATCCATGGCTCCTATTTATGTCTGTCTGAAACCTCGAAAAGAGGCATCTTTATTTTTATACAAGTTATCAAGTTGTTGGGTGGTTTTTTCAACTAATCGTTTTTGATAGTTTTGCAACAATATCGAGTTGGCTTCGTGTAAAGCATCATAAAACTCTTCGTCACTGAGTTTTGTAAAGTTACAGGTCATTAAATCTGAGTTGGTGTGTTTGTTCTCATAAAAATCTGCAACATCTTTAAGAAGCCCCTCTTTAATGGCATGATAATATAAAGGAGACCCCGGGTACGGAGTGACTGGACGTATGGTTCTAAGTTGCGCACCATCATCATACTTTAAAAGGAAGTCTACCCCTTGCATTAAGGTCTCTTTGGTTTCATCAATGTTCCCAAAGATAATATTAAACCCAGGGCTAATTCCTTCATCCAGAGTTGCTTGAATTCCTGATTCTATCTGTTTGGTTGTAAGTACTTTGTCCATATTTTTTAATATGGTATCATCAAATGCTTCAATCCCATAGTTGATAAAAACACAGCCTGCTTCTTTCATCAGTTTTAGAACTTTCGGCTTGGCATAGTTAAGCCGACCATTACAATCCCATTTAATTTTAATACCAGATTTAATGATATCTTCACACAAACTCATGGTTCGACCAATAGAAGACATGAGCAGTTCATCTGAAAATGCAATATAAGTAATGCCATAGTTTTTTTGAAGATATTTAATCTCCTCAATAATGGCTTCATTGCTTCGTGCTCGAAAACCCTTATCCATACGATAGCAAAAATTACAGGTAAAAGTACATCCTCTGCCACTAAGAACAGGCATAATAAAATCAGTGGAAGTACAGTTTGGCATACGAAGCAGTCTATAGTGCTCAATATTAAAAAGATGATATGCTGGCATAGGTATGCTGTCTACATCTTCAATTAAAGGGCGATCTGCATTCACATACATTTTTCCATCTTCTTCATAGGCAATGCCAAGAACACTACTGAAAGATTTTTTTTGTTTATAGTGTTCAAGTAGATCTATGATGGTGTTTTCACCCTCACCACGTATAATCACATCAGCACCTGTTTTTTCTAGAAAGTAGTGGGGTGCAGGACTTGGACCAAATCCTCCAATAATATAAAGAGGTCTTTGTGTTGATTGGTTAATGGCATCTGAAATCTTTAAAGCTTTTTTATACTCATAATAGCCACCAATAAAGCTTAAACCTACAACATCATAATATTCGTTGTTAAGTTTCTCAGTAAGGTGAGATTCTGGATAGTGATGAATGTCTTGTTCATAGATTTCGACTTCATAGTTGTGTTTAAGAAGTGTTCCTGCAATATATGCCATGCCCTGAGGAAACCACTGAACGAGTGATTCATTGTCATAAGTAATCAGAAGAACTTTCATCTCTATCTCTCTTTTATATCTGAATAGATGCTGTCTATTTTTTGAAACAGAGTCTCTATTTGTTTTTGTCTGATAGGCTCTACTACACTTTTGTCTTCAAAAAAATTGTAGTAAGGGTTTGTTAAATTAAAGTATTTATTCACAATGCTCATCACTATAGAGTATTCAAATTTTCTTTTAAGTTGTAGAAAGTTTTTATAAATATTTGTATCTGTTTTAAGTGATATCAGTTTTTTAAGCACTTTTTTCTCTTTTTGAATCGCTTTGATGTCTTTTTCATTCATCTGGTGTTTACTGTGAGACTCTAAAAATATTTTCAACTCTTTATGTAGGCTCTGCTTATCAAAAGAGTCTTCTGAAAATACTATATCATTTGGATGCCGTGGAGTGGTATTATAAAAATAGGCACCATCCGATAAGTTATAGATACGAGTATCGCTGTTTAAATGTGCTAAGCGCTCTTTGAGGTGCTCTATCATCTCAAAATACTCTGTAAATGTAGGCACTTCATCTTCAAAATTCCCTTTAACATAGTGAATGTCTTTTTCAAAATCTACAGATGGCGAATCTTTTGTTTGTGTTAAATCCACACTGCTTGAAGAGGGGTGAGTATTGACATAAGTTGCTCCTGTTTTACTGATAGCTGCATCAATTCCTAATAAATAAAGCTCATTGCTTCCTAACTTAAGCAGCACATCTATACCTACATCTCCAACGGTAATACCTGAAAAAAATCCATTTTCGAAAAAGAGTTCTAAGGTATTTTGCATAAAAAATATGGGATTGTTTTTCAATCGGGCATATACAGCTGCATCAATTTTTATGGATGAAAGAATAATACTCTTTTCAAATATCTGGTTTGTCTCAGGAAATTGCGTGATGACTTCATGTTTGCCTTCAATTAATATAACAATATCAGGATTTATGTTATGAAGTTCAAGTTGTTTAAGTGTGGCAGAGGCTGCAACGATGATAAACGTATCTTTATGCTCTTGTAACCATTGAATGTTTTCACCTAAAGAGGGACCAGCTCCCAATAAAATTACGGGTTTGTCGTTGAAAAATGAGTAATTGGTTGAAAGATTTAAAATGGGTTTATGCTCTTTTAAAAAGTATTCGTATCCTCGTTTTAAACTGATGAGGTATTCACTAAACGGGTATCTCATTTCACTGAATTGTGTAAGCTGTAAAGAGAGCGTTTCAAGATAGTGTTCATATGTTTTGTGGGAAAGTTCATAGTGAATAAGATGGTTGAACTCTTGTTTGTCTTGTAAAAACTTTTGTATCGTTGTATTAAACTCCAATGAGCTTTGAGCGATGCAAAAGTGTAGTGAAGCATCTTTGGCTAATTCTGTGTAGTCGGTCATAAACATTGAGAGTCTGAATATCTCAATATCAGGTTCGATGATTAAATATGATTTGGCTTGAAATTGTGCATGAAAATCATTCAGATGAACACCCAATAACGTTCCAATAAATACAAACTTTTGGATGGCATGGTTGATGTTGTTTTCATTTATGTGTTCGATATATTCATTGAGGTATTCATAGGCATTGATTTCATTTTCATAATGACGCTCTTTTTTTATTGCATCTAATTTAATCATGGCAAAGGCATTTGAAAAACTAAAAGCATTGAGTCGCTGTTTTGCTTCTACAAAGGGATCCATACTGTAATAAGTTTGCTTGTTATTTACATTGATAAGTTGAAAAGAGTCATTAATAAACTCAATAGAGTGGTTTTCAATATGTAAATTTTCAAACTCAATAATTTGTTGATATAAATGGGGATAAGTTGTTTTAAAGAAGTTGAAATTTTTAATAAATATTTGTTGCAAAGTTTGTTGCAGTTGTTCAAATTCTTGTTGTTTATTCATGTAATAGTATAGTCATAAATCCATTAAATAAAGATTATAAAATCCCTGTGAAAAGGGGAATAAAAGCCCAAGGTGGATAACCCTTGGGCTTCATAAAAGAAAATAAAGTGCTTGAACTAGATTACTTTGTTATTCGAAGTAATCTAAGAACGTTTTCACAGAAACGTATATCGCAGTAGCGATGCTACTGCTTTAACGACTTATTGTAAAAGTCTCAATACGTTTTGTTGCGCAGCGTTAGATTGTGCAATTGCATAAGCACCCGCTTGCGAGATAATGTTTTGTTTGTTGAAGTTAGCAGATTCTTCCGCGTAATCAACGTCTCGAATAATTGCTTCAGCCGCTTTTACATTTGTTGCTTGAGTCATTAAGTTTCGTACTGCTGACTCTACTTGGTTTTGTACAGAACCCACTGCACTTCGGTATTTATTCAGGTCTGTAATGGCCGTATCAACTGTTGTTTGTGCTGTTGCAGCTGAACCTGCACCAATAGTAGTAATACTGGTATATGCATTTAAACTTAAACCCGTTGTATTTGCATTAATGGTACTTGTACTAATTGCATTATTGGTTGAATCTTCACCCACTTGGAATGTCATTGCAGTAGCTGCAGCATTACCAGCTGCATTTGAAATCAATTGCGTACCATTATAATTGGTTGATTTAGCAATATTATCAAGTTGTGTTAATAATTTAGCAATATCCGCAGCAATAGCATTTCTACCCGCACTAGACGTAGTAGCCGTATTGGCTTGGATTAATTTGGCTTTAACGGTATCAAGAATGTTTGATTGTTCCGCCATTGATTTATCTGCAATTTGTAATAAAGCAATCGCAGAGTTACC